>CAZXPG010000004.1:0-56157 GCA_964643145.1 uncultured Rickettsiales bacterium | reverse complement strand
TTTAGAGTAACATGCCAGTTTTGGATAAGCAAAGCTTATCCAAAACTGAGGTTATTATACCATATGGATATCGTGAACAGATAAACCATTGTGCGCAATGCCGGTGATGCTAAGCTGGTTTCCATTCCCAAAGTCAATTATTGCATTGCCACTATGGTAAGAGGTATGCTGTAGCACCTCCTCAGCACTATGATAAATGATGTGGGAAACAGCAACAATATCCCTCATTCCTGCTGCTTTATTATGGGGGGCAAAATCATGGATAATGTCGTTGCCGCTGCCTTTGCTGAAGATAAAAACATCCTGTCCTTTTCCTCCGTAAAGAATGTCGTCGCCTTTGCCGCCAGCAAGGGTGTCATTCCCCTCATTGCCGTAGAGAACATCATTTCCATTTTGACCGTAAAGAACATCGCTGCCGGCATTACCCTCCATGTGGTCATTTCCAGTACCACCATAAAGCTTATCGCTGCCGCTATTACCAGACATCGTATCATGCCCGTCTCCTCCATAGAGTGTATCATTACCTGCATCTCCTTGTATCTGGTCATCGCCATTATAGCCGTGGATGACATCATTGCCGCCCCGACCTGATATGATATCACTTCCTGCCCTACCATAGAGATGCTCGGAAGCATCACGGCCAATCACCTCACGCATATCACCGCTCGGTGATGTTGTAGGTTCTGAAGGTTCTACCGGCGTGGAAGGTGTGGAAGGCGCAGTTGGTTGTGAGGGTTCTGACGGTTGTGAGGGTGTGTGTGGCGCGCTTGGGGCATCTCCTCCCCCTAGGAGAGCATCCAACGCATCCGGGCTTAGATGGATGGCATAGTTGGTATCATCAATGCTGCCATTTAAGGCTTGGTTACCAATAAAAGGTACAAACCCGGCGGCAGTGGCTTTATCAATAAAGGCTTGCTGTACAGATTCACTGGTAGGGTAATCGATAACCAATACCGTTTTCCCGGCCTTAGCAGCAGTTTCCAGGAATTGCAAGTTCCATGCTGCCCAAGAGGCCGCATTGTTTCCTACCGTCCAGGTAGATTCTGCTCCTACACCGTCGATATGCTCAAGATAGCTACTATTGGGGGTGTCTGGATGGTTGGCATCAATACTAATAAGATCAAGAGCATTATTCTGCACCACTTTAAAATTGGGGTTAATGGCTTTGACATGCTCCGACAAGGTAATAACGAAGTCTATCATTGCCTGGCGAGCACCACTTTCACTGCCATAGGCCTTAATCACCTGGGGGGTAGTGTAGACATCGACAACATCCAGATACATACCGTCATAGCCCAGCTTGGCAATGGATTCAGCCTTATTAATCATGATGTTCTGCCAGGCTGGATCCCAGAATTTTACCGCATAATTGCCAGGCCAATTGGGGTTTTCTCCCAACACAAAGCTGGGTGGATTGCCGTTCCAGCTTTGCTGCCAATAGTTGCGGTAGTTCTCGGCTTCGCCAATGCTTAAATACGACATCACCATTTTGCCGGAAGATTCCAGGCTGTTAAGTTGGGCACTGCTTAGCTGTATATCGTCTTTATCAACAACAGCTAGCTGAAAGTTTAAAGAAGAAAGCTGCTGATAACTTGCTCCTTGATTTTGAAAATAATAGGGAAACGAATTGGTTGTATCCATAATAATATATCTCTCTACAGTTGTGTATAGGGATGAATTCCTGTAGTAACCTTTTCATTCTTTGAAGAAAAGGTTGCTACAGCCCAACGTTAAATGTAATGATATTTCCGCAGGATAGTACGATACATACTATGTTAAGGAGGGAATATCCTTATCCGTTGATAAGGGAACCATAAAGGGATAAATGTTAAGGAAAAGTTAATAAGAGATAAGTTTTCTGAAAAAAAATAGAGTATTTCGCTTGAGCGTTATAACGATATATTAACTGACTGATTCACCTTACGCAGAGGATTGCATAAGGTGGTCTGAGGTAGTAAAGTTCAGTAAGGGGAAAATTTCATGGGGTGATGCGACATTTCCTGTGGGGTATGAAATTGTCCATAAGGATATCCAGTTCCGCGATATTACTAACCTCAGTTTTGGATAAGCAAAGCTTATCCAAAACTGAGGTTAACATAAGTGGTGTGTTCCAACAGGTTGGGACATTGGATATGGAAGATGGCCAGTGCATGAAGCTGTGGCTCAAAGGAAACCTGTTTCCTGTCGCGCTGATCAAAAAGAGTTTCAAAAACGAAGATGGCTCTAGTGGTATTCTTTACCTTGCATCCAATGATCTCAACCATGGCGCAGCCACCCTCTACCAAACCTACCAAAAACGGTGGCAAATAGAGCTGTATCATAAATCAATCAAACACAATTCCAGTCTGGCAAAGTCACCAACCAAAAGAGTACGCTTACAATCCAATCATATCTTCGCTGCGATTGTGGTATTTTGCAAACTTTGCGCGCACTATCAACTGCGTAAGGTGAGTCAAAAATTGGGTTCAAACAGAGGTCTAATGGGTTAATCGCTATGAAAAGCTAAGGGAAGGTTCAGGCTATAGCACGTCTAAGCTAACTTCAGTTCTGAAACCGCTCACGCTTATGCAAAACTGAGGTGAAACTAGCACAACCAGACCTTTTTATAGCAAAACTACCACACAGAACTATATAATTATGTTGCGGTTCCACCCTTGTTTCATATACAATTTACTTTAGCCTTACTTGTACTAGGATAGTCTACTCTGGCCTGGTTACTTTTTGCTGCTGAGAATATGCGATAAACTGATAATCATTAGTGTTAGTTTTGGATAGGCATGGCTGTTCAAAATTGAGGTTAATTTATATAAATATTACCTGTATTTATGGACGAAATAAGTAAATCTGTTGCACAAAGCATAAAAACGGGCCAATATTTCAGAGATGCACGTAAATGGTATACTGAGAAATATCTCTATCCATTAACGGAACGATCGTTGTTGGTGCTTGTGTTTGCCATTACATCCGTTGCATTTCTTGTTGTTATATACAATTTTAACGCGCTTTTTCCGTTGAAACGGGAAATTCCTTTTGTTATCAAAGTTGATGATTCTCTAAACTATTATTCTACTATCCATCCCTTACTCAAAGGGGGGGAACAACCAGAAGATGCCATAACCCGCTACCTACTCAATAGCTATGTCCACGCATACGAAACCTATGATTTTGATGAAATGGCACGTAATGAAGCCATTATCCGAGGCAATTCTACAAAACGTGTTTTTAAGACTTATACCAACTTCATGAGTGCCAGCAATCCTGAAAGCCCACTGCTGCTTTATCAAAGAACAGCGACCAAAACGGTGAAAATTCTTTCAACCACCCTGTTTGCAGATAATTCTGAAGTGAAAAAAGCCACAGTAACTTTTACCACAACACTCAATGACCGGCTGCAACATAAAACAGATACCAACCGCTTCCAAACGGAAATCACCTTTCTTATGTCCGACATAAAAAAAGTTGCTGAACATAAAGAACCGCTTGAGTTCGTTGTTACCGATTACCAAGTTCGACCGATCAAATAAATGCCAGAAATAATGAAGATTTATCAATTACCCATACTGATTATACATTCCCTATTCCTGATGACGTTGTTGGCATCTCCTCCTGCCCATGCGCTATCAGAATCACGTCCTCTAGCTGTCGATAGCCGGATACGTGTCATGGTCTATAACCCCGATGATGTCTTTAAATTTACGGGCTATTACGGCTATCAATCTAGTATTGAATTTGCCGATGGTGAATCAGTCGATACTATTTCAATGGGAGATTCTACTTCCTGGCAGATTGTTCCTTCTGGTCGACGTATATTTCTGAAGCCGATGGAATTTGATGCTACCACCAACATGACCGTCATTACCAATAAGCGTATGTATCAGTTTGAACTCCACGCTGACGAGGCTGAAGATATTAATGACCCTAAGCTGGTATTCAGCGTACGATTTATCTACCCTGATGATAGTGGTACCGCCGGTATTCGCCAATATGCCACCACCTCTGGCCCTGATTTAAGCCAGCCTGAGAAGTTTAATTTTAACTATACCATCAGCGGCAACGAAACCATTGCACCGTTACGTATCTTTGACGATGGAGAATTTACCTACTTTAAATTTAAAACAAAAAATGCTGAAATCCCTGCCTTTTTTATGGTGGATAGTGACGGTAAAGAGTCACTCGTTAATTACCGCGTTTCTGGAGAATATATCGTTGTTGAACGTGTAACCAGCCAATATACACTGCGCAATGGTACGGATGTTGTTTGCGTATTTAATGAATCTATGCCTCTTGAGAAAAAGAAAAAATAAAACCTATCGTTTTTGTAAGCACGCTATGATCGGGGCAATTTTCTCGTTTACCAGCTTTTCAGCCACCACACTCTTACCCATGCGTGGCCATTGTTCTGCTCCCTCTTTATCGACGAGCAGAATAGTGTTAGATTCGCTATTAAAAATCCCCTCTGTCGCCGATACATTATTAGCTAGGATCATATCACATCCTTTCTGGCTGAGTTTTTTTTCAGCATAATACTGCAACTGTTCGGTTTCTGCTGCAAAACCAATAACAAGCAATGGCCGTAATGTAGGATGATGACCTAAGGTGGCCAGTATATCAGGATTTTTTATCAACGGCAGAGTCATTGTGTCCGCATTCGTCTTTTTTAGTTTTTGCGCCAACGGCCTGAGGGGGCGATAATCAGCAACAGCGGCTGCGCATACCGCAATATCCACAGGAAGCAACGCAAGGCAGGCAGACAGCATCTCTTCTGCAGATTCAACAGCAATAACACGTACCCCCAACGGTATGGGCAACATAACAGGGCCAGAAACAAGCGTCACTTCAGCCCCTTGCGCAGCTAACGCAGCAGCAATCGCATAGCCTTGCTTTCCTGAAGAATCATTGCTGATATAACGCACAGGATCAATCCGCTCACGGGTTGGGCCACTGGTAACTAATGCTTTTATACCAGAAAATCTGTTCATAACGACCCCAACAGCGTTTCAATATAACAACATATTGCTTCCGGCTCTACCATCCGCCCCTGCCCCACTTCACCACAGGCAAGAGAACCAGTAGCCGGGCCGATAACATGCACCCCATCCTCTTTGAGCTGCGCTATATTGCGCTGCGTTGCCTTATGTTCCCACATTTTTACATTCATTGCCGGAGCCACAATAACAGGCTTATCAGTGGCAAGCAGCACGGTACTTGCCAAATCATCCGCTAAACCGCACACCATTTTTGCCAAGATATCGGCAGTAGCAGGTGCAACGAGCACAAGATCAGCCTCTCGCGAGAGACGGATATGCCCCATTTCAATTTCGTCTTTTAGCGAAAAAAGCGCGGTATAGCAGGGATTTCCACTGAATATACTTACTGCAAGCGGCGTAACAAATTGCGCCCCGCCCGAGGTAAGAATACAGGTCACTTCCATGTTGCGGGCTTTTAGCAATCGGATAAGATCCAATGCCTTACAAGCAGCAATGCTACCAGTAATAATAAGCAGGAGATGTTTCATTATTTTCAATAAAAAAATCCCTGAAGGCACTGCCCCCAGGGATTTTTACCAGATCACAAAAAGGGAAAATATTTAGCTGGCAGCTACTTCCTGAGCATTTTCCTGGATTGGCTCAACCTTTTCTGCTTTCTTGAGGAATGCACGCGCAGCATCTTCGGCTTCAGTCTCGGTACGAGCTACGTTCACATTAACAATGACAGCCACTTCCGGGTGCAAGCTCACCTGTACAGGATACATGCCAATACTCTTAATAGCATCAGATAGAACAATATTACTCCGAATGACACTAATACCCGCCTCGACAATCGCCTGCGCAATATCACGCGCTGTAACAGAACCAAACAGACGACCATCTTCACCAGACTGACGGATGAGAGATATCACCAGCTTATCCAACTGAACCGCTATTTCCTGCGCAGCAGCACGCTTCTCACTATTTTCTTTTTCAATCTGCTCTTTCTGATCCTGGAACAAGGCCTTGTTCTGCGCTGTTGCACGGAGTGCTTTTCCCTGTGGAATCAAAAAGTTGCGCGCATAACCGCTCTTAACAGTTACTACGTCTCCCACAGACCCCAACTTGCCTACACGCTCAAGTAAAATTACTTCCATCTTTTTTCTCTTCTTAACTAAACTGAATCTCTATCCTGCGACAAATGGCAATAAGGCAATATTGCGAGCACGTTTAATGGCTTCTTTTAATTCACGCTGTTTCTTGGCAGATACAGACGTAATACGTGCAGGCAGGATGCGACCACGCTCTGAAACAAAACGTGAAAGCAAGCGGATGTTTTTATAATCAACCACGGGCGCATTGTCACCAGAAAGCGGACAACCACGGCTGCGACGGAAGAAAGTAGCACGCTTGGACGCATCATGAGAAGCAGTATATCCGCCCTCTGCTGCACCATGACGTGATGTTGTTTGTGTTGATTCATATGCCATAATTATTCCTCCACCGCTTCTGCATCAGTCGTTACCGATGTATCTTCATCATCTCCCTGGCCTGCACGTGCATTCATCATAGGAGAAGGTTCTTTATCAAGCTCTTTCACCCGAATCGTCAGGCTGCGCAACACGTCCTCATTGAGGCTCAAGCGTCGCTCCATCTCCTTCACCGCAGCATAAGGGGAATCAATCCCCAGCATCACATAATGACCTTTCCGGTTTTTCTTTACCAGATAAGCCAGGGTGCGTAGGCCCCAATATTCTGTTTTCACTACCTTCCCGCCATTATCGTTAATGACCTGCGAGAAAGTGCTTGTCAGCTTCTCAACATCATGTGTTGAAATTTCCTGACGTGCAATAAATGTAGTCTCATATAGAGGCATTACGTTCACTCTCTTTTACTTAAAATGGGAACCAGGACACACAACTAAAGACAGTCCCCTTGTTAATATCCAAGGCATGCAGAATACATATTTTTTTAGTCTTTGCAACAGGTTTTTTCACTGAAGCTTCCCGCTTCACTCACTTAAATCCCGCAACAACTGATTGATAGAGGTTTTAGAGCGCGTCTGTTCATCGACCCTCTTCACAACCACCGCCGCATAGAGCGAAGGCCCTGGCGTTCCATCAGGCAATGGTTTGCCGGCCACGCTGCCAGGAACCACCACAGAATAGGCAGGCACACGACCATAGAACACTTCTCCGCTCTGACGGTCAATGATCTTAGTGGAGGCACCAATATACACCCCCATCGACAGAACAGAACCCGTTTCTACAATCACACCTTCCGCCACTTCACTACGTGCGCCTATAAAGCAATTATCTTCGATAATCACTGGGTTAGCCTGCAATGGCTCTAGCACACCACCAATACCGGCACCACCGGAAATATGGCAGTTTTTTCCTATCTGCGCACAGCTTCCAACCGTTGCCCATGTATCAATCATCGTGCCTTCGCCCACATACGCCCCCACATTCACAAATGAAGGCATCAGCACCACCCCTTTGGCAATGAACGCGGAATGCCGCACAAAACAACCAGGCACGGCACGGAACCCTGCATCTTTAAATTGCACCTCATCCCAACCGGAAAACTTAGACGGCACTTTATCATACCAGAATGCATCACCTTCCACAGAAAACGGATCTTCGTCATTAAAGGAAAAAGGGCCCCCACCAATCAGTTCCATTGTATTCAAACGAAATGACAATAGGATAGCTTTTTTTACCCATTGATGCACCACCCACCCTTGTTCGGTTTTCTCTGCCACCCGCAACTGGCCGCTATCAAGCTTCTTCAACACTTTTTCAATGGTTTTCCGTAATTTTTTGCTTTTTTCTTCCCCTACCGGCAAATTGTCACGTTTTTCCCACGCCTCATCAATAATAGCGGATTCTTTGGAAACAAGTGTTGGTATTTCTTGCATAATACGTATTCCGTTTTTACAATAAAGATTAATTCCCAGCCTTTTTATAGGATTTCTCCGGCAAAGGATAGTAAAAAATTTATCAACGCTCAACAATTATCCCATGATTCTCACCTGCGACCAGTGCTTCACCCGTTACCTCATTAACTCTGCCGCCATCCCTGAAGAGGGGCGTATTGTTCAATGCGCTAAATGCGGCTATAGCTGGCATCAACAACCAGACCCCGTACCGGCAAACAATGTAGATGCTATTGCTGAACGGCAAGACCCACTTGCTGAAACCGCATCACCTGCTTCCCCACCACCACTCCGCAGCATGGGAATTTCAGCTATTCCCGCCGGTAGTGGCCTGCCGGTTATACGTATAGCCCGAACGCCGCCCATCCCGTTTTGGATCAAGCTTTTGCCCATAGTTACTCTATTGATGATTGCGCTCTCTGGGCTGGTACTCTACAAAGATACAGTGCTGCGAGCCCTGCCACAACTTCAGCCCCTCTATACCATCCTTGGTATGTATGAAACAACGGGGATTACCTTACAGAATATTGTTCTTTCTAAAGAACAGGGGGGTATCTACCTTTATGGCACCATTATCAATAACGCACCCCAGATACGTATCCTGCCCCCTGTCCGCATTACACTGCTTGACACGGAAAAACGCCCGTTTGCCAGCTATATGCTCCCCTCCCCGAAAAGCCGGATGGAACCTACTGCTAGTTTCCCCCTACATAGCAAGCTGCCCGCTACTATCGACAATGCTGCTTATATCACCGTGGAAACTGGCAACAAAGTGGAGTTATTCCTACGATGATTTGCGCTCCATTAACAGGCGCAACAATTCATTTTCACTCCCATTAAAATAGCTACAATCTACTTTTTTCTCAACGCCTTCCACCATACATTCCTCGGTGAACTGCCAAAAATTCCAGCCTGACCATTCCGGCGGCACAGTGGGGCGCGGCACACCGTAATGGGCAATCCACAGCTTATAACCAGGCAGATGCTCACGCATCACATGCTCCCAGAAACGCTCGCCGGTGTAAATAATAGGGCGGTGGCCATAATATTCTTCCAAGCGGTTAACGAATGTATTGAAATTAGCATGTATATCAGAAGGAACTGGTGTTTTCACCCGCTCAATATCCACCACAGGCGGCAAATCACCAGGCAATAACGGAACATTTTTAATAAACCATTCTGCCTGCGCTAAACCATCATCGTTGCTTTCATAAAAATGATAGGCCCCGCGTATAACTCCCGCTTCTTTGGCGGCGGCAAAATGGCTGTTAAACATCGGGTCAAGATAATCCAGGCCGTCAGTAGCTTTGATAAACACAAAGGCAGTCCCGTTTTTCTTGAGCACTGGCCAATCAACCGCACCATTATGGTGGGAAATATCAATACCTTTTGGAAGCGGTTTTTCTGCCGATTGCGCATACGAAAAAGGCAATAATGCACATACAAGAATAAAACGAATTATAACAGTAAAAGATAAACACAGCTTCAGCATTCCACACCCCATCAACAAGCTTCAATTAGTTTAAGTGTAGGCTGCAAACCCTTTATAAATCGTTAAAAAGACGCGTTTTTATGCTGCTTTCTGAAAATCTGCCGCTGCAATAATCTGGCCATTTATCCGGTTGCTCTCTTCAGCCAGTGCCACAAATACTTCCGTAATATCCTCAGGGGAAGGCAGTGTTGCCGGGTTCTCGCCAGGCATGGCTTCAGCGCGCATACGGGTGGCAACAATGCCAGGATCTACCAGGTTCACCTTGAGGGAAGAGTTTTCCACTTCCGCCGCGTAGGTTTTGACCAACACCTCCAGTGCCGCCTTAGACGTCGCATAAGCCCCCCAATAGGGGAACACCCCTTGCGTAATCCCAGAAGTAACAAACAGTGCCCGCCCGGCTGGAGAAGCTTTCAGCAGTGCGTCCATACTGCGGATTAACCGCCAGTTGGCTGTCACATTTACTGCCATCACTTTTTCCCAAATATCAGGCCGTATATGCCCAACCGGAGAAAGCATACCAAGCATTCCGGCATTTCCTACCACTATATCCAGCTGCCCAAAACGCTCAAATATCGCCTGCCCTAATGCATCTATCTTGTCATAATGCAGTAAATCCAGCGGCACTAGCGTAGCTTTACCGCCTTCTGCCTGAATCTGGTCGTCAAGCACTTCAAGCGCACCAGACGTACGCGCAACCAGCACCACATGCGCCCCTTCACGTGCATAACGCCTGGCCACCGCCGCCCCAATACCACGGGAAGCACCAGTAATCAGGGCTATTTTATCCTTTAAGCGCGATGATGCGTAAGTAGACATATTATACTGCTTTTATTACGGTTTATTTATATGATGAATTACGATAATATTACGCTAGCTGTGGGTTTGCCACAGTAGCACATCTACCACTCATGCTCAAGAGGAACCTGCCATTTTTCCTTCCTGATCGGTTAACGCAATTGGATAGTCGCCCGTGAAACAGGCATCACAATATTGCGGTGCATCCGGGTTACGTTTTGCCTCCCCTACAGCACGATATAGCCCATCCACACTGATAAAAGCCAAACTATCCACACCAATCAATTCCGCCATTTTCTCGACGGAATAATTAGCAGCCATCAGCTTCTCACGCTCTGGCGTATCCACCCCGTAATAGCAACTATAGGCTGTTGGTGGGCTGGCAATCAACATATGCACTTCACTTGCGCCCGCTTCCCGTACCATCTCCACAATTTTCTTCGATGTCGTACCACGCACAATACTATCATCCACCAGCACCACCCGCTTGCCTCTAATGGCAGCGGCATTGGCATTATGCTTGAGCTTTACCCCTAAATGCCGCACCTGATCGGTTGGCTCAATAAAAGTACGGCCCACATAATGGTTACGAATAATCCCCAACTCAAACGGAATAGCTGCCTCTGCTGCATACCCCATGGCGGCTGGCACGCCAGAATCTGGCACCGGCACCACTACATCGGCCTCTATCCTGCTTTCCCGTGCCAGTTCCGCTCCAATTGCTTTGCGGATATGATACACATGCTTGCCTTCCACCTGGCTATCAGGCCGTGCAAAATAAATATATTCAAAAATGCAAAAACGCTGTTTTCCTGGCGCAAACGGCTTGATACTACGCAGGGAATGGTTCTCAATAATAATAATTTCACCCGGCTCTACATCGCGAATATACTCGGCCCCGATAATATCAAAGGCACAGGTTTCCGATGCCAGAATATAGGAATCTCCTAATTTTCCTAGCACTAATGGCCTTACCCCAAATGGATCACGCACGCCAATCAGCTTTTCTTTTGTAAGTGCTACTAGGGAATAAGCCCCCTCTATTTTCTTCAACGCTTCAATCAAGCGGTCAATCAACTTGGCATGGCTGCTGGTAGCAAGCAGATGGATAATAATTTCCGTATCCATGGTTGATTGAAAAATACACCCACGGCTCACCAACTGCTTTCTGAGGGTTGTTGCATTGGTTAAATTACCATTATGGGCAATAGCCAAGCCACCGAAACTGAATTCCGCAAAAATAGGCTGAACATTACGAAGAAAATTGCCACCCGTTGTAGAATAACGCACATGGCCAATAGCAGAATAGCCTGGCAAGCGGCTGATAACATCACCCGAATTAAAATTATCCCCCACATAGCCCAGTGCATTATGCACATAAAACTGCGCCCCATCATAGCTAACAATACCTGCTGCCTCTTGCCCACGATGCTGGAGCGCATGGAGACCAAGGGCAGTATGGGCGGCAGCATCATTATGCCATTCAATACCAAATACACCACATTCTTCGTGCAGCGCATCATCATAAGGGTGAGGAAGAGAAAACTGTGAGTTCATATAGTCTATATTACTTCTTGTTATTGCACGGTTTGTATTAAGCGGTTAAGTTCATTAAGCTGTTTCTTATCATAGCCTAAGATGGTGTTATCCTGTTGTCTATTAGCATTATTTCCAGACGATTGTGCCGCAGGCGGGGCGGCAATAGCCGTCTCAAGCTGTTTCATCTCCTGCTCGGTTATACCGACACCTGAAGGTATCTTCCCCGATTTTACTGCTGTTTTATACGCCTCCAAAATAATATGGTAAAGTTCTTTGCGCCGTTTATCCGCTTTTTCTGGTGACATTTTATCCAACGCGTCTATATCCATACTATCAAGTTGTACATCTTTAGGTAATAAATCCTGGATACGCTCAACAACCTTAGCCGCTTGTAACATCGTAACGCCGGTATCTTCACCTTTTTTATTGACCCCCACCATCTGCTGCATAGTATTGAGCATATCATTGGACAGCATGGATGCCAGCATCGCCTGCCCCATCCGCAATAATGGATAGGTTTGCGCCTTTTGCACCCATTCCGGTGCCACTTTTTCGCTTTGCGCCGCTTGTTCATGATAGGTCGGTTTCATTTGCTCGCTTTCCATTCCAGGAGCTACCATCGTTAAGCCAATGAATGCCACCGTAACAATAAGCGCACCACGCATAAAACCAAACATCATCCCTAATGAACGGTCTATCATACCGCCACACACGCCGCCAAGCAGCGACGTAATCTGATAACTCACCAGGGAAATCACAATCAAGGCAGTGAAATAGAGTGCCACCGGCCCTCCTACATTCACCGCCATTTCATTGGAAAAATGGTTCAGCAAAACAGGCTTGACCAAAGGGAAACCGGCATAAGCAATATAGCCAGCCAATACCCAACCAACTAGGGAAAGTATCGACTGGATAAAACCTTTGGCAAACCCAAATAACACTGAAATCAGGACAACAGATAATACGATATAGTCTAACGTATTTAATGCGGAAAAATCCATGGGATAACTATCTACCCTTTTTTGAAAAATTCTTTTAATGCACGAATATGACCCACTTCATGCAGCGCACATCCCATTCCCTTTGCCGCTATTTCCGCCGGAACAAAAGCACTGGTAAAGCCAAGTTTCGAGGCTTCACGCAAGCGGATATCGGCATGGCTAACCGCCCGTATCTCGCCTGACAGCCCAATCTCGCCAAACACCACACTTTGCGCTGGCAATGGCGTGTTTGTTACCGAGGAAATAAGTGCTGCCGCCACTGCCAGATCGGCTGCCGGCTCAAGAATGCGCAAACCCCCTGCTACATTCAGATACACTTCTTTATCAGCAAGTGCAAGCCCATAGCGCACAGCAAGCACCGCAATAATCATCGCCAAGCGGTTTCCATCCCACCCCACCACCGCCCGACGTGGCAGTGGCAACTGGCTTGGCGCAACAAGTGCTTGAATTTCCACTAGCACCGGTCGCGTCCCCTCCATCCCAGCAAACACCACCGTACCGCTTATTCCCCTCTCCCGTTGTGATAAAAACAAGGCTGAAGGGTTCCGCACCTCTTCTAACCCCCGATCGCGCATTTCAAACACGCCAATTTCATTCACACTGCCGAAACGGTTCTTCACTGCCCTTAAAATACGGAAATGATGACCACGCTCACCTTCAAAATAGAGCACTGTATCCACCATATGCTCCAGCACTTTAGGCCCAGCAATCTGCCCGTCTTTGGTGACATGCCCCACTAGCAGCATCACCACCCCGCGCTGTTTGGCTAATGTCACCAGCTCGTGCGCCGCCGCCCGCACCTGCGATACTGTGCCAGGAGCAGAAGCAAAATTCTCCACAAACATGGTCTGGATAGAATCAATCACCACCAGCTTTAACTGAGGCACTGATTCCAGTGTTGCCACAATATCGCCAATGTTAGTCGCCGAAAGCATGTGCACAACAGCCTCCCCCACCCCCAGCCGCCTGGCGCGCAACCGCACTTGCTCGATAGATTCTTCCCCAGAGATATAGGCACACTCCATGCCATTTGCTGCCAGTGTTGCAACCAACTGCAACAGAAGGGTGGATTTACCAATCCCCGGATCTCCCCCAAGCAAAATTGCTGAACCTTCGACCAACCCACCGCCCAGCACCCGGTCAAGTTCCTGTATGGATGTAGGCACACGCGCCGTTTCTGTCACTTGTCCAGAAAGCGGTTCAAAGCTGAGTTTTCTGCTGGTTGATGTAGTGATGTTGGAATAGCCCTGCTCAGCGACTTCTTCGTGAACCGTATCCCACGCACCACAAGCATCACATTTTCCCGCCCATTTTTTATAGACTGAACCACAGGACTGGCAGATAAAACTAGTAGTTGGTTTGGCCATAGTGTTATACCGGCCCACACTGGCCACCAAGCTGCATAAATCTTTCCGGGTCACGTGGATAATTATTAACACGCACTTCGTAATGCAGATGTGGCCCAGTAGCACGTCCCGTCTCCCCTTGAATGCCAATCAACTGCTCAACACCCACCTCATCACCTTTACGCACCATGATCTTTTTTAAATGGGCATAACGGGTGGTAATGCCAAAGCCATGATCAATTTCTACCAGATTGCCATAACTGCCATAACGCGATGCTATTTTTACAATACCTGGAGCGGCACTATAGACCTTGGCGTTTTCTTCCCCCACCAGATCAACCCCTTCATGTCGAGCTGTTCTACCATTAAACGGGTCACGCCTGATGCTGAACCCACTGGTTTTCACCGCATCAGGCAGTGGGGTAGACAGTGGCAATGCACCCGTGACTGCCTGCAAACGGTTAAGCGTCTGAAGTTGCACAGCAAGGGCCTCTTCATTAGAAACACGCGCAAAACTACTGAGAATATCACTTTCATCCCCACCGAAGGATTGTGTTTGGGCGGAAACAAATGGCCCCCCTGTTGGCCCTCCAGATCCTCTCATACTGGTATGAAAATCATCCGGCTTTAACTGCACCTGGCGCATAATAGACTGCGCCTGCTGCATACGAGCTTGGGCATGGCGGTAGATTTCCGCTTGCACTATCGCCGTTGGGGAGGAAATGCGATCGATAGCCTCTTCAAGTTCACTAAGTTTCTGCATATATAGCTGCCGTGTCATAGGCTCCTGCTCAAGTGCCGTATAAAGCGATGAGGCATGGCATCCCCCTGGTTTTTTGGCCAAGCCCAGTAAATCCAGCTTTAACACCAGTTGACCATAATCCCCCCCTATTTTATCATCCATTTTCTGGTCAAGACGGGCAAGCAACTGCCGCCGCTCCTGCATGGAAATATCAGGGGAGCGGCTACTGCACGAAACAGCGCATAATAATAGGCATATAAGAATGAAACGGTAACACATAATGCAATTGCAAACAGAAAGACTAGACACAGACCCTATAAAACTATAGGGTTAAGCCTATTTTTGTAAAGTTTTTTCATATCAAGGAGGATAGAAGCGGTCATGCCAATACGTTATTTTAAAATGTTCCTGCAAACTGATTGCGCCGCTGGAATATTGTTAATGGCTGCGGCAGTACTTGCCCTGATAGCAAAAAACTCGTTCCTAGCCCCTTATTATGATGCGTTTCTGCATTTTCCTTTGTCTATTGAAGCCGATGGCCATAAAGCCTCGGCCTCACTGCTATTCGTGGTAAATGATGGGCTGATGGCACTATTTTTCCTGGTTGTAGGCTTAGAACTTAAAAAAGAAATGCTGGAAGGGGCACTGTCTAAACCTTCACAGGTTATCCTTCCGGCGATGGGTGCTGTGGGCGGTATGGTGATCCCCTCCCTTATCTATGCAGCCTTTACCTGGCAACAGGCAGACTACTTGCGAGGATGGGCCGTACCTGCCGCCACCGATATTGCCTTTTCGCTGGGCGTGCTTTCACTGCTGGGCAAACGCGTTCCCTTAGCACTAAAAATATTCCTCACCTCGCTGGCTATTTTTGATGATGTGGGAGCTATCATCATTATTGCCGCCTTCTATGCTTCCCATCTTTCCTGGGCAATGCTTGGTGGCAGCCTAGTTATTACTATTCTGCTGGTGATCCTCAACCGGATGCGTGTAGGCCAACTAGTGCCTTATATGCTGCTTGGCGGCCTGCTGTGGTATTGTGTGCTGCATTCTGGCATTCATCCTACCATTGCCGGGGTAATCCTGGCTTTCACTATCCCACTGCGCCTGCCACCGCATCACTCCCCCCTTAAACGGCTGGAACATCTGCTGGCCCCTTGGGTTTCCTATAGTATCATTCCACTTTTTGGCTTCATGAACGCTGGAGTAGCATTTACCAACCTGACCTTGGCAGACCTGCTCCATCCGGTGACAGCTGGCATTACCTTGGGCTTATTTATAGGGAAACAGATAGGTATCTTGCTGTTTTGTTTTTTGTTTACTAAACTGAAATGGGCAGGCCTGCCAGAACATACCAACTGGTGGCAATTTTATGGCATGTCCTTGTTGGCAGGGATTGGTTTTACCATGAGCTTGTTTATTGGCTCGCTGGCATTCCATGATGATGGGGTAATGAACCATGTCAAGCTGGGCGTGCTCACCGGTTCACTGCTTTCGGCCATTGCAGGCTATGCGGTGCTGCGCCTTGCAAAGAGAGCGGTTTAACGGTTTCGTTACCAGTTTAGCGGGGATGCTCGATGAAAAAATACTGCACTGTATTCCTCAAATGCACACTAGCATTTGCTGCGCTTTATATTGTCTATCAAAAGGCTGATATCAACCAGATTGTCTCCCATATTCAGGGGGTAGAATATCCTTATATTATCTTATCTTTTGTGGTGTTAAATGCAGCACAAATCGTTAGTGCCTTCCGCATGCGCTATTATTTTGAATCGGCCGGACAGCCCTGCTCACGTTATTTTGCCATTGCCCTCTATTATATTGGTATGTTTTTCAATACGCTGCTTCCTGGTGGTATTGGTGGGGATGGTTATAAAATCTGGGCAATGAGCAAGTTAGAACATTTCCCTAAAATGACCTCCTTCCGCTTAATGCTCTCTAACCGCGCCAGCGGCTTGTTCTTACTCCTACTTCTAACCTTCCTGTTAGCATTTTTTAGCCCAAGTTTGATGGCATATCCTTATGCATTATGGCTATTATTAGCCTGTATCTTACTGGTTATTCCAGGATATTTCATTTCGGCACGCTGGCTTCTGAAAGAAAAGCCACAAGTGGCACTGGAGGCCGCTAAATATTCCTTCGTTATCCAAGGCTGTTGTTTGCTCTCAGCATTATTGTTGTTTATTGGAATGGGAATGGATATGAGCCATATTGATAATACACTCCATTATCTGATATTATTTATGATCTCCTCGATTGTTTCCGTACTGCCTATTTCAATAGGTGGTGTAGGCCTGCGTGAAATCACCTTCCTTTACGGGGCTGAACATTTGCAGCTTAACCCTTCTTTTGGTATAGCCTTCTCGCTGGTTTACTTTGCGATTAACACCGTTTTATCCCTTGGCGGGCTGATTTTCCTGCCACAGTTACATAGCATCCACCACAAACACAAGGAACATTATCATGGCAGCGCTTACCACGCCTGAAGCCCAGCTTGGCTGGAAGGCCACCCCCTTTGCCCTGCAAGGCGTTGACAACACTATCTATACGCTGGAAAAATCCTGTGGACGCAATGGCTTACTGATTGCTTTCATCTGCAATCATTGCCCTTTTGTGCGGGCAATACTGGATAAAATTATCCGTGACGCACAAGAATTACAGCCTTATGGCATGAATACACTTGCCATTATGCCTAATGATACGCTACAGTACCCTGACGATTCTTTTGTGGCTATGCAGCAATTAAGCCGCGAACGGCACTTCCCTTTTCCTTATGTAATCGATGAAACACAGGAAGTTGCCCGTGCCTATGGAGCCGTCTGCACACCGGATTTTTTCGGTTTCAATGCAGATCTAGAGCTACAATACCGGGGGAGGCTTGATGCGTCGCGGATGCAGGATATCCCTGATGCCAAACGGGAACTCTTTGAGGCAATGGTCAGCATTGCCACAACGGGCACAGGCCCCACGACCCAACACCCCAGCATGGGTTGCTCGATCAAATGGAAAGAATAACCGACACGCAATGTGATTTAAGTAATTTACAAAAGGTATGCCAGCATTAATAATGCATGGTATGTTAATCTTTATTATGGATAGCCCTATGTATAGGAAATCAAGTTCAAACACGACACTTATTGCCATTATCGCATTACTCCTTGCCATTATCGCCTACATACTTTTTTCCCGCCAGCCTAGTGCTGTCATTTCCCCTACCCTGTCGAAAGACGATGTGCAGGCTGTTGTCAAAGATTATATCAACAACAACCCGGAAGCTATTATTGCCTCGGTGCAGGCAATGCAGGAACGCAAGAGCCAAGAAGATCAAGAAAACAGCAAGAAGCTACTAGAAAGCAAGAAGAGTGAACTGGAAGACCGCAGTTCTTTTCCAATAGCCGGTAACCCGAACGGGGATGTGACAATTGTTGAATTTTTTGATTATCGCTGTGGATATTGTAAACGGTTGATGCCAACCTTAAACCAACTGCTCAGCGAAGATAAAAACATTGCTATTGTGATGCGTGAATTCCCTATCCTTGGCCCAGGCTCACAGAAAGCTGCTGAGGTGGCACTGGCAACCTATGCTATTGATAAAGAAAAATATCTCAAACTTCACGATATATTAATGGCCGCACCTGATTTAAATAATGAAGATGCCATTATTGAAAAAGCCACCGCCCTTGGCATTGATAAAGCAAGGCTGCTGGAAGAAATGGAAAAACCTTCTATCGCCGAAACCATCCAAAAGAACCATGAATTGGCCACCCTTATTGGCATAAGGGGAACCCCGGCCTTTGTCATTAACGGGGAACTCATCCCCGGTTCCATCGATCTCGCTACATTCCGTGAGAAAATTGCTGAAGCACGTGCAGCCAAGGCTAAAGCTTCAGCCAACTAATGAACCAAAGGGGGAGGAGCTTTTCCTCCCCTGCTATTTCAGGAGGAGCCTAATGAAAACACTATTCCGAACCAAGAGTCTGGACGCTATCCGTGAGGGTGCCAGAAAACACAGCCTGCAAAAAACACTAGGTGCCCTTGATTTGGTGCTGCTTGGCGTGGGTTGCACCATTGGTACAGGGATTTTTGTGCTGACAGGCATTGCAGCCGCTCAACATGCTGGGCCTGCTATTACCCTCTCTTACCTGCTTGCCGGAATTGCCTGTATGTTTGCCGCGCTTGCCTATACAGAACTAGCGGCTATGGTGCCGGTTGCAGGCAGTGCCTATACTTATTCTTATGCTTCTATGGGCGAGATTGTTGCCTGGATGGTGGGCTGGGGCCTGATACTTGAATATGCGGTGGGTGCTTCCACGGTGGCGGCTGGTTGGTCGGGCTATATGGTGGGAATATTAAAAGAGGGGGGGATTATGCTTCCTGATGCCCTCACCAAAGTACCCAGTGAAGGCGGTATCATGAACCTGCCTGCGATATGTATCTCATTATTCATTGGTTTCTTGTTGATGATGGGCACCAAAAAAAGCGTTATCCTCAACCGTATTCTGGTGGGAGTAAAATTAGGGGCAATCTTCCTTTTCTTAACCGTTGCTGCTCCCCATTTTGATGCTGCTGCCAACTGGAGTAACTTCTTCCCCTTTGGCTGGGGTGGTGTAGCGGTTGGGGCTGCCACTATTTTCTTTGCCTATGTTGGCTTTGATGCGGTTGCTACCGCCGCGGAAGAATGTAAAAATCCTAACCGCGATTTGCCCATTGGCATTATCGGTGGCCTGGTAATTTGCACCGCGCTTTATATTGCCGTTGCTGCTATGCTGACTGGCATTGTACCGTTTGACCAATTAAATAACGCTGAACCTCTGGCCTATGCCCTGCGTGCCAATGGTAGCAACATTGGTTCTGCTTTGGTTGCAACTGGTGCTATTGCTGGAATGACTACGGTGTTATTGGTGCTGATGTATGGGCAATCCCGTATTTTCTTTGTGATGTCACGGGATAAAATGATCCCTGATTTTTTCAGCACCCTGCATCCACGCCTGAAAACTCCCTATTTAAGCTGTGGACTGGTGGGAATGGCAGTGGCATTAGTCTCTGGCTTTACGCCGATTAAAACGATGGGGCATATGACCAGTATGGGAACATTATTTGCCTTTATCGTCGTATCACTTGGTGTGATTATATTACGCGTTAAACGGCCTGATATTGAGCGGCCATTCCGTTGCCCAGCGGTGATGTTCGTTGCCCCAATGGCCATTCTTTCCTGTTCGGCACTACTCATCAGCCTACTGCACGAGACGGGGCTGGTTTTTGCCATATGGACAGCACTCGGGCTGGCTGTATATGGATTATATGGTTACCATAAAAGCCCTCTTGGTAAAACTACCACTAGCAATGACGAAACAGAATCAGTAGTAGCAACCATAGGAGCTAATGCCGGATAATGATAGCACCTATTGAATGCAGCCCTACGCAACTTCAGGCTAATTTTCCACTACTACGGCAGCTCTACGACTCTCTTACGGAAGAGATCTACCCACGTTATCTACAGGACATGGTGGCTATGGGCTATAGGCAAGTTGGTATTTTTATCGAAGGGAACTGTATAGCGGTAGCGGGTTTTCATACCGCTACCCATCTTTCCAGCGGTAAATATCTCTATATAGATGACCTGATCGTCGATAGTGCCCATCGTGGTAACAGCTATGGCACTATTCTGCTTGATTTTCTGGAAAAAGAAGCTATACGGCTGGAATGCAATTATGTTTTCTTGGATACATTTATAGAAAATAGACCTGCACACAAGCTCTATCACGCACAAGGCTTTAGCATTGCCGCATTTCATTATATTAAATCACTAAACACTTAAAACACTATGACCTTTACCCTGGCAATCATCGGACGGCCAAATGTAGGAAAATCTACCCTCTATAACCGCCTGACCGGCACTAAACATGCGATTGTAGATGATACGCCTGGCGTGACGCGTGATAGGAGAGAAGGCAAAGGCCGCATTGGCCCGCTGCAATTTAATGTGGTAGATACGGCAGGGCTGGAGGAAGCACCACCCGATGCTATGGAAAGCCGGATGCGCAGCCAGACAGAAAAGGCGGTAACACAAGCGGATCTTATCCTGATGCTGGTGGATGGGCGGGCAGGTATTCTTCCTTCAGATCAGCATTTTGCCAATTACCTGCGCAAAAAAGGCAAGCCCGTGGTGCTGGTGGTGAATAAATGCGAGGGGAAATATGGGAGCGGCACGATTGCAGAAGGCTACCGGTTAGGCTTTGATGAGCCTGTACCTATTTCCGCCGAACATGGCGAAGGTATGGCAGATTTATATGATGCTGTCGCGCCCTACGCAGAACAATATGAAGCCGAGCACCGGCATTTTGATGTGGAAGAAGGCGGGCAAGCCGGAAAACATATTCAGATTGCCATTATTGGCAGGCCGAATGCCGGAAAATCGACCCTACTTAACCACCTACTTCAGGAAGAGCGGGTATTAACGGGGCCAGAAGCAGGCCTGACGCGGGATTCGATTGCTATTGACTGGGAGTTTGAAGGGCACGCTATACGGCTGATTGATACGGCGGGAATGCGGCGAAAAAGCCAGATTACTTCAAAACTGGAGAAGCTCTCTTTTGAAGATAGTATGCGGGCAGTGCGCTACGCGCATGTGGCAGTGCTACTGGTAGATGCCACCATTCCGCTGGAGGGGCAGGATATTGCTATTGCTGGGATGGTGGTGGAGGAAGGGCGTGCGCTGGTGCTAGCGGTGAATAAATGGGACTTAGTACACAATAAACAGGAGGCATTGCAGGATATACGCCATAAAATCGAACATTCACTGCCACAGCTAAAAGGCGTACCGCTAGTGTGTTTATCGGCACTAAAAGGCGATAATATTAATACGGTGATTGAAGCCGCTCTTACAAGTTATGACCGTTGGAATACCCATATCCCTACGGCAAAGCTCAATAACTGGCTGAATTATGCTACCGAAAGCCATCCGCTACCACTCTCTTCCTCAGGTAGAAGGGTGCGGATTAAATATGTCACCCAGAGCCGTGGCCGCCCACCAACATTCCTGCTATTTACCACGCGACCAGATGAAATTCCCCCCAGCTATATGCGCTATCTGCATAATTCGCTGTGCAGTGAATTTGATTTAGCCGGTGTTGCCATTCGTATGGTGCTACGCAAGGGGGAAAATCCCTATGCTGGCAAACGGAGAAAATAGTACCATGCTCTGCTGCGAGAACCTGTCTGTTAGCCATAGCGGAAAAAGGATTTTCAGCGGCCTAGGGTTCAGCTTAGCCCCCTCCAGCCTGCTGCTGTTGAACGGGGCCAATGGCAGTGGTAAGACCACCCTGCTTAAAACACTGGCCGGGCTTATCACTCCCGACAGTGGCACAGTAGAATATGAAGGCGTTGTTCACTATATCGGCCACCGTACCGCCGTTAAACCACGGTTGACAGTGAAAGAGAACCTGGCTTTTTATGCCGAACTTTATGGCAGCCCAGAACTTCTTATGGCCGGAATCAGCTATTTTGACCTAGAACCATTCTTTGACACTCCCTGCTATAAACTTTCCGCCGGCTGGCAGAAACGAGTGGCACTGGCCCGACTCATGGTGTGCTATTCTGATATATGGCTGCTGGATGAGCCAGAAGTGCATCTCGATGCACGCGGCAAAGAAATACTCTCCAAACTCATCCAGGTGCGGCTTAACCAGGGTGGCATCACCCTGCTTGCCAGCCATGAGGAACTCAAAATCCCTGATACTAGTGTGCTATGCCTGGAAGATTTTGCGGCACCGGCAAGAGAGGAAGACATCAACGAATATAGTTGACCTCAGTTTTGGATACACTACGCTTATCCAAAACTGAGGTTCATACCCTATAAATTCATCTCACTGTAACAATACTGTAATAGTTATATGCTATGAGTAATACTAATTAATTAATATTATTCATAGCATATAACGAAATGAAACGCCACTCAGAACATGATCAATTTACCAATGCAGTTCTCATGTCGGAAGAAAATAATGGAAGATCCTATAGTAGTAAAAGCAAAGAAGCTTTGACGGGGAAGGACTATGACGCTGCACGACGCCACATTCAAGCAGCACTAAAATATGACAGGAATAGTCCATCGTTAGTTGCAATACACAAACGCATATGGGCTGAGATTGAATTGGCAGATAGGCAATATAGCAAAGCACGCACCATCATTCTAGGCACGATAGACTATAATGAAAGGAAGAATATTCATGGTGCCTTGGCGATTGATAAGGAATTGCTTGCGAAAATCGCCCTGGGAGAAAAAAACTACGATGAGGCACGTGAATCCATCGGCATAACCTTAGCGTATTATAGGGAACAGGGCAAGCAGGGGGCTTTGGCAATAGCTAGTCAGGTCTTGGCTGAAATTGAACTAGGGGCTAAGAATTATGATGCCGCACGCACGGCGATCTCTATAACCTTAAGACATGACACGACGCAAGAAAACCACGCATCCATAGCGGCAGATAACCAGCTATTAGCGCAAATTGAGTTAGGAGCCAAGGAGTATGATGCAGCACGTCAGGCAATTACGGTAGCAATAAATCATACACAAGCAACAAAAAACACAGCCTCTCTGGCAGTAGCTACACAAATATTAGCAGAAATTGAATATAATGCAGGAAATTATCACAAAGCACGTCAGGCAATTAGAGAGGCAACCGCTATTCATAAGAGCATAGGAGTTACTAAGTCGGTAGCCATAGACTATGCTACCCGTGCAAACATTGATGCTAACGATAGACGTTGGTCTGATGCACGGTATTATATAACGAAAGCCTCTCGCCTAAGGGAGAGCAATCCTGCGCTTTTTCAAGATGATCTAGAGCAGGCCGTTCATTATAATCAGATGCATTCAATCATCATGCATAGCGAGGAAAAAAACCACCTCAAGAACGAAGAGTGGGAGAGGATATATACGATTGCAAATACAGCACTACGATATGCTAAGCGCGCATTTTCTAACGAAGCATCCTCGATATCTGCAACCGCATATACAATTGCAGCCCGGCATTATGCCAAAACATGCTATAGAGCATGGAAGGCATATGTGGCAGAAGGTACAGCATTACCTCCAGCTGCTACGAAGGAAATTATAAATGCTCAAACATTATGTGATAAGGTGCTTCAAGAAATTTCCGATTATCGTTCTAGAATTCCAACGCAATATGGCGACTTGCTGCGACAACGCAACGCGTTAGAACAACTATGTTCCTCCCCTCCACGCCTCTCAACGAAGAGAGGCTATGCACCAGAAACACAGATAACCAATAGTGATGCTAGCATTACAGATGAACCGATGTATTCCCATTCCTCCGTGAAGAAACAGCGAACAGGAGGGTATAGCTGAGTCACGCCTGTCTTCCCCCTCTCGAATCTAGTGCCTGAAATGCCGTACACCGGTAAACACCATGGCGATGCCATGCTTGTTGGCTGCTTCAATCACCTCTTCATCACGCACAGATCCCCCCGGCTGTATCGCTGCCGTCACTCCGGCTTCAGCAGCCAGCACCAGCCCGTCAGGGAAAGGGAAAAAGGCATCAGAAGCAACCACAGCACCTGCTATACGGGTTTCATTGCCTTCGCCATCCCGGGCTTTCAGCGTTGCAATCCGTACCGAATCCACCCGGCTCATCTGGCCTGCGCCTATACCGATTGTTGAAAGGTCTTTAGCCAGCACAATAGCGTTAGATTTCACATGTTTGGCAACCGAGAAGGCAAACAGCATATCCTGCACCTCTTTATCGGTTGGGGTGCGTTTGGTGACTACCTGCAAATCAACATCAGCAATGCCTAAATGGTCATTCTCCTGCACCAGGAAGCCACTACCACCAATGGATTTCAGTGCCAGTTCACGGTGGGTTTTATCCGGTATACCGTGGGTGAGCAACACACGCAGGTTTTTCTTGGAGGCAAGCAGGGCACGTGCTGCAGCATCGGCATCGGGTGCAATAATCACTTCCAGGAATAGTTTAGAAAGCTGTGCTGCGGTTTCCACATCAAGCGGTTTATTCACCGCTACAATCCCACCAAAGGCACTTACCGGGTCAGAAGCCAGTGCCTTGTTATAGGCATCAAGCAAATTCACCCCACTCGCCGCGCCGCAAGGGTTGGCATGTTTAATAATCACCACGGTAGGGTCTTCAAACTCGGCTACTAAGGCAAGGGCTGCATCAGCATCATTAATATTGTTATAACTCAGCTCTTTACCTTGCAACTGCTCTGCGCCAATAACCGAAGGCATCATAGTATTGCCTGCGGTGTAGAGTGCCGCCATCTGGCCTGGATTTTCCCCGTAACGCAGGCTTTGCTTGCGCTTCAGGCTTAGATGCATCACGTCTGGCAATGCTTCCCCTTCCTCCACGCGTGAAAACCAGTTGGCAATAGCGCTGTCATAGGAAGCGGTAAGCGAGAATGCTTTAGCTGCCAGGTGTTTACGGAAAGCAAGGCTGGTTGCGCCACCATAGGTATCTAGCTCATGGATCAAGGCACTATAATCAGCTGGTGAGGTTACCACTGCGGTATTTTCATGGTTCTTTGCTGCAGACCGGATCATCGATGGCCCACCAATATCAATATTCTCGATACATTCTTCAGGTGTAGCACCTTTAGCCACCGTTGCTTCAAACGGGTAAAGATTCACCACCACCAGCTCAATCGGGCTGATATTATGTGCCTGCATGGCCGCTACATGCTCGTCATTATCCACCCGCCCAAGCAACCCGCCATGCACCAGCGGATGCAGCGTTTTCACCCTGCCATCCAGAATCTCAGGAAAACCGGTATGTTCGGAAATATCTTTCACGGTTAACCCTGCCTGCTGCAGAAGCACGCGTGTGCCGCCGGTTGAAATCAGTTCTACATTGCGTGCTGCCAAAAATGTAGCCAGTTCCACCAACCCTGTCTTATCGGAAACAGAAAGTAAAGCGCGTGTGATTTTTCGTAACATAATAGTCCTTTAATGTTGTTAAGATATATTTGCATTTGTATATTCAGGCACCATGGCTTTCAGTAGAGCCATGGCTGTTTTACTATCATAATGGCTGCTTGCCGTATAAATATCGTCAATTTGCTGGGCAAGCACGGTAAGTTCTGCCATACGTGGTGCCGCAAGCATAATGCCTTCATGGGCGGTTTTTAGTAAAGCTTCTGAAGCGTGGAACAGCTCTTCATACAGTTTTTCGCCCGGACGTAACCCTGTATAGACAATATCAATATCCACTCCTGGCCGCAAACCTGCCATTTTTATCATCTGTGTAGCAAGATCGGTAATCTTCACCGGCTCGCCCATATCAAGCACAAAAATAGCGCTGTGGCCGTTATCTTTTTCCATCCCCAGCACCGATGCCTGTAACACCAGCTCCACTGCCTCCCTCACGGTCATAAAATAGCGCACCATATCGGGATGTGTCACGGTAATGGGCCCGCCTTTTTCAAGCTGCCGCTGAAATAACGGTATAACCGAACCGGACGACCCCAACACATTACCAAACCGTACGGTAATAAAACGGGTAGTATGATTCTCAGCACTAGCGCCAAGTGCCTGGATATAGCTTTCCGCTACCCGTTTTGTGGCTCCCATAATATTGGTGGGGTTTACCGCTTTATCAGTAGAAATCAGCACCATACCCGCCACCTTATATTTCAGGGCACAGTCTGCCACATGACGTGTGCCGATAATATTGGTCAGCACTGCTTCGTGCATATTATCTTCAACAATCGGCACATGCTTCAGTGCCGCAGCATGAAACACCAGCTCTGGCTGTTCATCCGCAAATACCCGTTCCACTGTCATCGCGTTACGAATATCCCCCACTACCACCCGGCGGGAAAGGGCCGGATAATGCTCTTCTATTTCCTTATCAATCAGATAAAGGTTATATTCGGAATTCTCAATAATAATCAACCGCACCGGCTCGTGGCTGGCAATCTGCCGCACCAATTCACTACCGATTGTGCCACCCCCGCCTGTTACCAGCACTTTCTTGCCATTAATCAATGCCCGCATGGCTGGGCGATCAAGGGCATTCTGTGATCTTCCCAATAAATCTTCAATAACAATAGGTTTAAGCTCCAGCTTACCAAGCCTCTCTGTATCCTTGAAATCGGTCAATTTTGGTAAACGGGCCAGCGTCATGCCTAAAGCATCGGCAATACCCAACAGTTCTAGCACCACATCTTTTTCTAGCTCATCATCCGTCAGGATAATTTTACGTGGTGCTTTCCCTTGCGCCTTCAACGTGGAAACAATATGGGGGATGCTGGCAAAATCACCATATATTTTGACATTATGAATATTGCTGCCTAGCCTGGTTTTATCGTCATCGACAATGCCCACCACTTCATAATCGGGCGAATGGCCACGCAGGAACAGTTCGGCATTACTATTTACCCCGGCAAGCAATATCGGAATACGCATACCATGCTCGGCAGGGGCAACGGCAGTGAAGGAAAGTTGCTTTTCTTTAAGGGAACGATACAGGAACCGGCTTCCTCCCAGCATGGCAAGCAGTAATAACCAGTTGATAAACAACACCGAACGTGGCATTCCCTCCAAACGGGTAATCAGAAACATGGCGGGGAAAAATACCAGGATAGCAAGCGTCACTGCCTTGGTTATCACAATCAGATCATGCAGCGAAGCATAACGCCACACTCTCCGGTGCAATCCAAAAGCAAAGAATACCACGGCACATATGGCAGTAAACACCGCGACACCCTGCCAGACCAGCTCAACAGATTCCAGGAACCTGTCACCAAGCCTGACATAGAGCGATAATATAAAACTGGCAGCCGCCATAAGAATATCGTGGGCTGCCGCAATGGAAGAGCGTCGCAGTTTCAATTTACATCAGTCACATGGGTAGATAACGAATCACACGCACTATGCACTGCCCTTAGACGAAATGCAAGCAATTTGCCACCTTCCACCAATCGCAATGAATCAGGCCAAACCCCTACCCTCCCCCATATAGCCGTGCTTCTGCCGCACGCCGTTTTAGCAGCCCAGGGGATTTCCGCCCCAACGCCCATACCCAGCGTAACAATTCCTGCGGTACGGCATCATGCTCATCGCGGTTTACTTTCTGACGCAAGGTTGAACGCTGAAGTGCACCACTTCCTACATTGAAAGTGAACGATACCAGCGCATCAAACTGGCAATCACTCAATGGCACATGAATGCAGGAAAGCACCGCACGTTCTGCAATAGCCATATCGCGTATAAGCAAACTTTCCGCCTCTGCACGTGAAAGCGGTTGCGTAAAATCCTCATAGTCCCGCACCAAGTGCCCATAGCCAATGGTAGGATAGCCTGCCGGACATAGATAGAGACGTGGCGAGAACTCTTCATAATACTTAATCAGCGTTATGCCTGTCTGTGTAGCATGGCGCATTATTTCCTCCGCATTTTATTCATGGCACGTTGACCAAAATAAAAGCTGATAATACCAGCAAAAATCGTCTGATCCTCAATATTCCAGAGAATATCCAGATACACAGCCAACGGCGCATGTGCCCCTATGCTTGCAAAAGTGAGCAGCTTCACCGATGCGTAGAGCAGAAAAAACGCATAGGTGATGGTTGGGCGCACCGTGCCGTTATAGGCATCCACCCAGCGCACGCCCGTGCGGTATGTCTGATAGAGTGCCACCGATTCCGCCACATCCGACTGGTTGGCAACCATCTCCAGGCGCTCGGCCCCCAGTTCCTTTTGCATAGTTATCTGGAGCGACAGAATATCAAGCTCATGTTTTTTATCCGCCCGGTCATGGCAAAACCGGATGAATTCAGGCACAACCGAACTGGCAAACCCCGCCAGCGAAGCAAGAAGCGTAATCATGATAACCCACTATCCTTTATCTAACATCTAAAGTCTAAAACAGACAGTGTTCAACACACTGTATCAAGCACTATGAACCCCCTCCCCCTCACAGGGGGTAGGGCACGCACCCTATACTCCCTCCCCCCTCCAGGGGGAGGGAGTATAGGGTGCTCTTAACACAGTATGTTGAACACTCTCCTAACATCTAAAAACCCCTATCCCCCACTCACCGCTTTCTTGAGTGCCGCCCACAGCAGATAGAGCGCGGCAGGAACTGAAACGCTAATCACCGATAAGCGCATACGGCTGGCCAGATCTTCACTGTTACGCCGTAATTTATGCAGATACTGCATATCGGCCTGCACCTCATAGCGGTTCTGTATATTAAACCCCAGACCGGAAAGGGTTTCGTGCACCGCCTCACGGATAACGCGTTGCAATGTTTCTTCATCATACATCATCTTAGCTCCTGCTTATTTTTCCAGTACCCGCATTACTATTGCCCTGGTCTTTAAACACGGCACATATACGGGAATTATCCAACGCCACACAGGAAAATTCTGACGAGGTGGCATCATTTATAACTACCGCTGTTTGCAGGGTAATACTGCTTCCACTTACAGTGGCAATCATTGCTGCGCCTTTATTGGTGCCTGCCTGCCTGAAAAACAAATAAGCATTCTGGCTATCTGCCTTGCAGATATTCATCAGTGTCCGCACAGCCGTTACGCTATTAAAGACCGCGCTAGAACCTGATGCAGGCGTGGTGCCAGAAACCGTGACAATCTGCACCGTTGCATAGTTAGCATTAGATACATCCCTGTAAATCACGGCACATACCGTATCACTCAGTAGCGTGCATCGCATATTGGTGCTGCTAGCACTGTTAAACACATGCTCGCTATTGCCAGTAATTATGTTACTACCATCAATATCCACCAGCTGTGCTGTACCATAACCAGAATTACCGCCATCGGAATAAAACAGAATAGCCCTGGTTGAAGATAATGCTTCGATACAACAATCTACCGCTGTAGCACTTCCCCCGTTAAAGGCAAAATAGGTGCCCACCGTAATGCTGCTGCTCGCAATACTCAGCACCACCACCCTTCCCTCAGTAGACGACACATTATAAGCAACAATCGCCTTGCTGCTGCTAAGCTTGGCGGCATAGACAGCATCTATACCGCTTGTTGTCACTGTTGTAATGCTATTCACCGTGATAGACGTGCCCGAAATATCCAGCACAACCGCTTTACATTTAGAAGAATCCCCCACATCCCGCCATACAGCAAGTGCCTGCGCGCTGCTTAACGCCACCAGATGGTTCACCTGCATGGAGGCAGCATTCACCACCACCGGCGTTCCCCAACTGATACTACTACCACTCACCGTAGCAACACAGGCGGTAGCATAGCTCGAATTGGCAGCATCCGTATAAAACACCAGCACACTGCTGCTGCTTAATGCTACTACCGATATATTCGTGCTGTTGCCGCTGTTAAACACCGCTTCCGCACCATCTGCCGCGCCATCCCATACCGGCCATAGCGATGTTTCTCCACCTGCTGCTGCCATTAACGCACATATATTTATCATGATGATTGCCTCATTTTACTGGAAACTTACTTTAAATCCGCCCCACTTAAAAACCCATACCAGGCCGTTCCGGCATCGGTAGTAATAAAGGTAAGTATATCAATACTACTCGCAACCGTAGTCAGTGTGGGAGCAGTGCCCCCTGCCCATTTCACGCTGGCCGGCCAGGTCACCGTGCGCTCACCTGTTGCATCCTGTTTCAAGAGCAAGGTAAAAGAACCACCTTTACCGCTGGCAGGAGGATTGGAAAAAGTGAAGGTGCAATTGGCGGTCAGCGTCACCTCGTAGACATTGCCATTTTCCAGATCAATCGTATAGGAAGAGCCGCTGCTGGCACTCACCCGTGTTTCTGCATAATCCTTGAGTTCCACACGTTGCAGTATGTTATCGGCCATATCCACATCACTTAATGTACCGGTAATATGCACATCCTGTTTAAAATCTACATCGCCACTGCTTTTATCGACCACCATTGCCTGGACAAAACTGGAGCCATCTGGCGATACTTTAAGCTGGAAATCATCATCGCCAATCAAACCAAATTCTGCCCGGCCCGAATAACCTGTCTGGAACAGATAGGAGGCCGTATCGCTACTACCTGGCTTATTCACTTTAAGCTGAACATTGCCACTATCTGTTGCAAACAGCACAGCATTGCTCTTTACGGTTAGTTTATTCGTGCTATCGGCTGTAGCATTAACGCCAAGCAAGCTGATGTTCTGCAATTCCGCACCAGTCAGGCTAAATGCCTCACCCCACGCTGAACCATCATAGCTATAATATTTATCTTCATCATTTGCCCATAATGTCACCCCTTCCCGTGGGATAATATATTTCCAGCTATCCTGGAAATAGCTGATCTGATTATCTTTTCCTTCCCACTGCCCGGTAGGAGAACCGCCAATAACATACACATCGCCATTGGCTGGAGAAGCAGGAGGCGTATTAACGCCCATAGAAACCACTCCCGTATTCAGCAAGGCATCAATCGCGGTTAACGCCTCATTAACCGTAACTTCCTTCTGAGACTGATGCGAGAATACAAGGGGTAACAAAAGATGTGATGTATTTGACATAAATTCCTCAAATTTTTACTGACGAAATGAAACAGATAGTGTAATGTGCGATTAAGCGTGACTTGATTGTATAAGCCACGTGGTTTTAACTTAATAACTTTATTCATTTATATGGGTTTATCATGACAAAATTATTTTGCATTTTAGCTGCAGTTCTTTCTTTCTCTGCTTTCTCTGCATTTGCAGAAGAAAAAGCTGCTGACGCTGCTGCTCCTGCTGCTACAGACGCTGCTGCTCCTGCTGCTGCAGACGCTGCTGCTCCTGCTGAAGCAAAGTAGTTCCAGTTTTACTGAGGTAATACTTGGGAGGCGCACTTGCTTTCCAAGTATTATACTAACAAATGCGTTACCGCTTATCTATTATAGCTGTTATTCTTCTCTCTTTTCCTTGCGCTCTTTATGCGTCAGAAGATTCAGCAGACACCAACGATTCCAGCTTTAATCGTGCCTTTGATAGTGTTTCCGAACTTGTACGGGAACTTGCTGCTAAAGCAGGCCTTACAGAAGAAAATCAGCAGACCTTGGATGGAATTTTGAGCAGCATCAAAAATACGCTCAACGACCCAGACCCAGCTTCCAAGGTGCAGGTGGAGGGAAAAACCAAAAAACAATGGGACGAATTAAACCGCTCCTCACCCGAGCTGGATGAATATAATCGTCAACTACAAGAAGAGAATCAAAAACGTATTGATACTATGTGATAATAGACCTCTGTCAAAACGTAGGTTCTGGTGAGAGATGCTGCGCGCTATATAGTTTTTAGCATGCTAATCCCTGCAAACAGCAAACCGGCAACTACGCTCACCTGAAAGCTGACAATCAGTGCCATCATGCCTACCAACCTTACTGTCTCCCGTGTCTGATTCACGCCCCAGGATAGTGCTGTAATAATCAACAGGGTAGCACAATAGAAAAGCACCTGCATTCCTGAAGGACGTGCAGTATAGCCAATCATGGCGTGTAGAGTTTTTCCTGCAATAGACGAGTCACGTAACAGCCATGAACTATCCCACACCGTTCCCATCTCCGATATCATCCCTGCCGATGAGAAGAAGCCTACTGATTGCGCCGCCATTCCCGCTGCCAGGAAAATCAACAATACACTTGTAACCGTGAAGAAATATTTACGGGATAATCTGAGTAGGCCGAAATAAAATAATAGTCCAACTGCCCCCCCCGCAAGCAGGCCACCACCTCCTCCTAGCATCATTGACCAGAAAGAATCTTGCTTCGATGCCGCTATACCAAACAGGAACAGCACAATCTCTGCTCCCTCCCTGAGTACAGCCAAGGCAATAATCACCGTGATACTATAGAGTGGCACATGGCCTTCGCTAATATCCATACCCGCTTTCTTAATGCGGGCAGTAAGTTCACGGGCATGGGTCTTCATCCATATCACTGTCCAGCCAATCATGATTGCGGCAAGCAGCAATATCACGCCATTCATAACCTGCTGCCCCATACCATCCAGCCCTTCAGCAATCACACCCGCAAAAAAGGCAATTCCTCCTGCACCCACAACACCAGCACCAAATCCGGCAAGCACCCATAAACCACGGCGGGCAATGCCTTTTGTTGCCGCGAGCACCACTCCCACAATAATCGCTATCTCGAGTGCTTCCCTGAAAATAATAATTGCTGTTGCAAGCATAGATCCCTCAATATTCCTAAATGATAATAATTATTATTATAACTATAAATTCTAGAAATCAACAGGAACCTTTCACTACACTACTACCACGGCCACCTTTCCTCTTCCTACTATTGCCGAAAGCTGATAGACGCGCAGGCTCACGCTGTTTTGCACCTCGCCAAAATCTGCCATTTGCGCTGCTGCACTATAGGTCACGGTAGCTTCTGTTACTGCACTGAAACTGCGCACCACTTCTGCGCCATTCATCACCTCTACATCGTAACACTCACTTTCTTCCGCAAGCGGCACATCGGTGTTGTCCTGCCACTCGCCGTTAATACGGGTACGCCGTATCCAGCTCACAGCCAGATTCCCATCCATATCCCTCACACCGCTAATATGCACTGGGGCATAGGGTTTCAGCATCACGCCATAATAGGTGAAATTTTCTACATCCGTCTGCCCCAGCGTCCTGCCAAATGACACGGGCTTATACTGCCGCGCAAGCCCTATCATCCCGGTAGGAATGGGAATTTTAGCCAGTCGGTTATCGAGCAACACAAAACGTTCCCCTGCCACATGGCCAGAAACCGCATCTTCGGTGCCCAAACGCCCACGCAACAAACCGCTTAACACATATTTATATGGCTCAACCAATGTGGCGCTGGTAAATTGCAGGATTTCTTCGCCAATCATTGCCGCATTGGCACCATTTAGCACCGCCAGTTGCGATACGGTTTCCAGCTCTCCGCCTGTCAGCACCACTGTCACGCTATTGCCCCCATCAAACAAGACGGTACTGCCTGTGCCAAGCGCGGTGATTGCCGTTCCCATCACAGCACCATCATTCACATCGGCAACCGGCACATAGGATAGCCCAGCATCGTCGGAACGATACAGTGCCATACCATGCCACCTGGCTTCATAGCCGTTTGCTGCCACCCGTAACAGCGTATCTGATGTGCTATCGCCTGGGAATGCAGGCACATCCAGGAAGTTTGTCATGGTTTTCCCGATAACTGGGAGTGCCTGGGTCTGCGTTTGCATTAGGGCAGGCTCGCTGTACACATCATAAATCGACACATCTTCTGCCACCGCTTCCACCTGCAATACACCACCCGCCCCAAGGCGTGTGCGGGTGATGCGTACACTATGGGTAATGTTATTGCTGGTCAATGTCACCACATCCCCCGGCTCCAGCAACGCATAGTGCACTGGTAACGCAAAACGGTACTGTGTACGTTCCAGCCAACTGTTATACAGGCTAATATCGGCAATATTCTTAGCCGCTTGATCGGTCAGCACTAGCGGCAAATCAACACTGGCCTGATGCAGACTATGGCTGGAAAGACGCTGCGCTGATTGCGTTCCCACCTGGTAATCGGCATATTTATTGAGATAGGTCACATCACAACGTTGTGGCAATAGCAGTTCCTGTAACCGCTTCAGTTCAAGCACCGGCCGCTTATCGCCCTTGCCTTCTGGCACCATCTGCGCGTCACTGATGGCCATGACGGCTTCCCCACCGCGCGGTATGAAGGCGAGCTTACCGCCTGTTTCCACCGCATCAAAAAAATAGGCACTTTGCAACTCTTCCAGCAGCGAGCGCACCGTATCACGGCTGCTGAGTGTATAGCCTTCCAAGAGATCGGTTAAGCGGCTGACATCCATATCTTCTTCCGCCAAACCTGCCCGGCGTGCCAGCTCTGTAACCACCGCAGCCAGTGCCGAAAGCCCCAATTTGCCTGCCACCCAATGCCCGGTGCGCCACAGGCCACCATCCGACCATATGGTACGTAAATCCGGCCAGAACGGGAACGGGCGCGCATCCCATGTCCAGACAAATTTACGTTCCACCATCGCAGAATCCTGCCATTTCAGCTCAGTTGCCGTTAACCCCAGCCGCTGTGCCCGAATATCCACCCTGCCTTTCGAAAAGCGGGGAAAGTAACTTTCTGAACTGGAGGGGTCATAAAACACATTAGGCTGGTTGGTTGCCCCATCCACAGACGGAAAGCCATATTCAGTGAACCAGATTTTCTTCGATTCCGGCACCCAGTCAGTAGGGTTGCCATCCGGGTTATTATGGCTATTGCTCCACCACCAGCCGATATTTTTCCAGGCATATTCCGGCGAAACTACCTCGGTAGTGGTACGTTCTTCATCACTATAGACAAAATCATACCCCTCCCCTGACGTCCAACCATCCATCACTGCCTGCACATCATAGCCTGCCTGGGGGCTGTTGGTGAGGGGGAAATAGGCGTCAATCCCCACCATATCAATATCGTCTGACGCCCAGAGTGGGTCCATATTATACCAGCCACCTGCCGTATGGTGATATTCCGACCAATCTGCCGCATAGGTGAGTTTAACCTCACTGCCTAGAATTGCCTTAACTGAAGCAGCAAGTGACACCAGTGCCTCCACGGCTGGAAAATTATTTTCCCCATCATTCACCTGCGTAAGCCCAATCAGTTCTGAACCGATAATAAACGCATCCACCTTCCCTGCCACCAGGTTGGCATAATGCAGGATAAAATCGTTATAGCCGTGGGTTTTGGTGAAGAAATCGGCAACATCCGCCGCACTGCCGGTTAACCGCCCACGCCAGGGCTTGTTTTCCGTATCCATAAAGAACAGTGGATAGAACATAATTTTCAGGCCACGGCTGCGCAGCTCATCCAGATAGCGCAACAAGCTTGCATCATTCACCGTACCGCCATAGACGGGGTTGCCATAGGCATCCTGGTTAATCAGATAGGCCGTTTCCCGGCTAAAACCCGCCACTTGCCAGCTATCTGGGCTGGTTATGGCGCCTTCCTGATATTCCACACCGGGTTTTAACAGGCATTCCCCTGCATCCAGATTATCGGCAAACCACGCCACAACTGGCGCCACCCATTCCAGGTTCTTGCACGTATTCTGAAGTTGATCGAGCGATACCAGACTATCGGCTTTCCCTTCACGGTTATTCTGGTTAATACGGCTCTGTGTCCCACGCTGCACCCAACTTCCTTCCACCATATCTCCGGGGATTTTATTTTGCACAACCGTGTCATAGACAAACTCCCCCGAGCCTGGAATCATAATCATCGAGGTAATCAATTCTTCAACAGCCTGCTCCTCTCCCACCGTTGCCACACGTTTTTTCACCTCAAAGGTAAAATTGGGGATACGGTTGCCAAAATTCTCCAGCGGAAAATCCTCAAGCACCACATAAGCCAGCCCACGATAGGCAGGCGTGGTTCCCACGCCTTGATAACTCTCAATGAGTGGATCAGGCAGTTGCGCTTCATCGCCTTTATATAAACGATATACGCCACCGCTAATATCCACAATTTCCGCATCCGCCCAGACGCGCACCACCTCATCAATCACCCCTTCACACAGGGCAATGGCCAGTGTCACGGAATAGCTATAGCTGGTGGTGCTGCTCACCCGGCCGCTGCCGCCTCCCTTGCCACCTTGCCTGCTAACCATGGCAGTTTCTTTAATCGGCAGCGACCAGATCACATTCCCGGCCACACGCGAGCTGCCATAAATCACCGGAATCATCTTGCCATAGGTAGAAGTCTGCACCGATAAATCCGCTAGCCGTCGCCCACGCCCTGCCCCCACCTTATGCCTGCCGCCTGGCAACAATCCGCTGATGCGCTCTCCCGTATAAGAACCCAGCGTATAGCCAATCGCCACCCCTAACGGGCCACCAACAGCACCGCCAAACACCGCGCCGCCTGTACCAAGTACAATTGATGTCATGATAAATCCGTTTGATAGAAAGAAAAAAGAAAGTGCTTCAGAAACTGCATTAAAAACGCCCCACCCTACCATCCCCCCTCAAGGGGGAGGGAGTTTTATCAGCTCTGTTCACAACGCAGTGTGTTGAACACTCTCAAAAAAAAGGGCCTCGAATGAGACCCTTATTGTATAAAGAACAAAACCGGAAAGAAGCTAGAACATGCCCTTTATATTATCCGTTATTTGCGTCACTGCTGATTTAATATTGCTAGCGGCTATTTGCCCATCTTTATAATAATAGGCAAAAATCCCGACGATAATACATAATATCACTAATCTTTTCATTAGAATCTTCCTTTAAGTTCTACTTAAACAATGCCCGGGAACCGGAAAGCCGCAACATATTTTTCCTGCCATACGGCGTCTAAGCGGTGTTCCACCACTTTCCGCACTTGTAGATAGCAATGAATAAGCCCGAAATGGCCCTCTTCCCCATAAGCACTTACAAGCCCCACATGCTGTGGGTTCTGGTCAAAACAAAACAGCATCACATCGGCAGGCTGCACTGCTCTTAGCGGAATTTCCTCCAGATGCTGTTGAAGCTGCCTATAGAGCCGCTGCCCATCAGGTAACCGTCCATAGCCTGAAACATCGGCTTCCGCCAGCAACCTGCCATCTTTACCCATTATCTTCAGTGCCCGTGCCACTTCGATAATAAGCCCGATACAGTCACAACCGCCCTTATGTTTTTCGGTTTTTTTTACCCTTCCCTGATGGTGGAAGGCCGTGCCCATCCAGCTTCTGGCCTCTTCCACAATTCTATCACGAGATATAATCATGATAAACACCTTCATGTGTAAAAATTCTATATATATTTAACTATCGGATTCCACTTCTCTTTTCAAGTAGCATATATCTGATATTAAACAACTATTAACTTGTAGCAGCGGTTTGCAGCATGCGGTCAAGCCCTGGCACATGCGGTTCACCACGAAAATTCACGGCGTTATCAAACCGGCTGCAGCAAGTGGCAAAGCTTTTGTCGCATCCGGCCAGCATCGTATAACTATCCCCCACCGCTACCGGATAGGGAAATGGCAGCACCAGCGTTATCATCCCGGCATTAACATCTTTCACTTCCATACTCAGGCCGCTATTTGCGCCACTGGTAAAAGTGAGGTTGCCTGCGCTGAAATAGCCCACTTCTTCCGTGCGGCTACTATCTGAAAACTCCCGGCTGCTACTTACCGCCGTCACCGTACCCGTCACCGTGTAACTTGCCAGATTAAGCTTACAGCTATTATCACCAAATTGTATCCGGCAGGAAGGCGAATAGAGATTGCCTATCGCGCACGACATATGCTCGGTTAATCCGCGCACTTCCGCCACAAAGCGGTTATTCACCAGCGATATTTCCCCTAAAAAACCACGTTTAAGCAGCAATTTTCCCTGGCTGCTATCCTGATAATTCATGATAAACACTTCCAGCTCGGCATAATCAAACCGCCCGGCTATAATATCCTCCCGGCTGATAGTGCTGCTATCCACTATGCCTTCAATCTCCAGATCATCCACCGCCAAACTATCGCCGCTGGCAATGGCGCCCGGGGTAAATCCGCTGCCTGCTTCATAGAGCTGGCCATCCAGGGTAATATCCGTACTATGATCGGTGAACCCCATCACCGTGCTATCGTTGAGCGTCAACTTCCAGCAGGTGGCAAGTGTGGTGACTTCGCCCGCAAGATGGGCGGCAAGTGCTGTTGAAATAAGCTGCATAATCATATCCTCACTTCAACTAATGGAATATCCATCCAGCTATGGCTGCCGTAGCGATCAATGGAGGCAGAGAGCCGGTCGCTATCAAAACGCACAGGCACGTCAAACTCAAAATCCGCCGCCACACTCACCCCAGCTGCCGGAGCATTGCTGAATGTTACGATCCCACTGGTCGTATCCACACTCACACCGCTATTCTGCAGCACCTCATCCAGATAAACCAGCACCGTTCCCGCGACGGGCTTGCTAATAACCCGTGTTTCCGTTATGCCGCCGCTTGTGTACGCTTTCACCAGCTGGAAATGGGTCGTTTCACCGTCACCTGTACCAATCACCTCGGCAATACCCTGGTAATCTGTCCAATCCTTAAAGCGGAAGCCGTAAGCTTTACCTTTTCTGGCACGGAAAAATGCAATCAAATCATCCAGTTGCGCCTGACTCTTCACCCCATGTGCCACATTATAGCGCGCCCGGGCAGCGGCCCAGTTGATATTGCGCTGTTCATAGCCGCCATGGGTGATGGTGACATCAGTGGAATATTCCGGGCCGCCAGATGAACCGTAGGAAATATCCACCGGCAGCCGTGTTTCTACAAAAGCCGTCATAATCATTACCTGTATTTATGGAAATAAAAAAAGCCCCTCGAAGGGGGCTTAGCTGGAAACAAAAAAATGGTGCAACCGGCGCGATTCGAACGCACGACCCTCGGATTAGGAATCCGATGCTCTATCCTGCTGAGCTACGGCTGCATAGTAGGGAAAATTTACGCTCCAGGCGCGGAAAGCTGTGCGCCCTGTTCTTGTTGCATACCAGGGGTTTTTTCAGCACCCAACTGCTGGTTGGCGCCAGCGCGCATAATCACATGCACCACGCCATTTTCATGCAGTATCGCACCCTGTTCAACAACTTGCTGCTTATGCCGCTTAGAGAAGCCATCTACAATTGTTGCCATAATACCATATCTAGTTTAATTAATAGCCACGTTTACTATAACCATTTCCCCCTCACCTGGCAAGGGGGAAATGGTTATTATACTCATCATCGTTGTTGCTGCTGCTGATTTTGCCCTGTTCCGGCGACACTCCGTGTAATATTGTTACCTGCCTCGCTAACACCCGTAGCCCCTGATCCCCTAAGCCCTGCGCCAATATTTTTTGCTGCCTCCAGTGCTGATAATTCAGCAGACGCTGCTTTCCGCTTTGTTGAAGCAAGCGGATTTGCTCTCCCAGACGTCTCCACATGCTTTCTTGCAGCGATTTCCCCCTGGGACATTGGTTGTTGTGAGGTATTTTTTACCGATGTTACCTCCTGTTGCTCTGTAATAGAGGTATTTACCTGCGCCCTGTTTGGCTCATGCTGTGCAACAACCGTAGTATCGTTAGGTGTAACAATAGGTTCTTCACGGGGTGCAACTGTTGGGGCATCATGCATCTCACGGTTTGCATCACGCTGCACGCTCAGCTTCACATTGCCAAACTTCTGTTGCGGCTCCGCTTGTTCCGTCCGCTTCTGCACCAGGGAACCTTGCACGGCAGAGACGAAATTGGCATCACCCCCTGCAATAATTTCAACGATTTTACCTGCTTCCATCCGGTAGGTCACCTGATGGGCTTTGCGCTCAGCTTCATACTCAGGCGTTGCATTTTCTTTATAGGGGAAGTTTGGGTCATCCCATATTTTCAACCCATTGCCGGTTCGTTTGTCAAAGCTGCTTTCGCGTGCTAATGTAAAACGCCGTTCTTTTGATTCTTTCAGCACCTTCTCCGCTTCCGCATAGGTACCGCACTCCTGCAAGCGTTCCATGGCTTTGTGTTCCGGTTGGGTAGGCTGATAGCCGCGTTTTTCAGCCCGTTCGCGCTGGCGTTCTTCTCTTGCCCTTTTGGCTTCTTCTTCGGCTGCATGGTAGGTGTCGAGTATTTCCTGGCCTAAGCGCTTTTTCTCTATTAATATTTCGTGCTTGCTTGGCTCTTTGCCATCATGTGTGTCACGATAGTTCTGCTTATAGGCTTCAATTTTTTCGGCAACGCCTTTTTGCGCTTCACGCAAGGCTTCCCGTGCTTGCCGCTGGGCTTTTTTACCCTCTTCCCTATCTTCTATGCCGTCACCACGTGCCTCACGCTCACGCCGCATAGTCTCTTTGGCGTTGTGCTTAGCGTCTTTACGCTCCAGCGTTTCTTCAGCAATCTCGTTTTCTGCTTCCATCCGTTTAACCGGATCAAGTGTAGCACGTTTCCAGCTATGGGAAACAGCATGTCCCATCTTGCTGGCAACACTGCTGCCATGCACGCCTATTTCCCGCACAACATGCCCCGCCCCCTGCTTGAGTCGACTCACGCCATCACCGACACTATTCGCACCATCAACCATGCGGTCTAAAACGGTTCGCTTATCTTTCTCGCTATTAACGGTTTGCTCGTCACTATTGTCGTTCTCAGCCATGTTGCTCTCCTGCTATAGATTTTTTTCTAGGGACAATTATACTATATGCATAATTAATAGAACCTTAACACCACCCCAAAAACCCTCTCAACTATCAATGTAGCAAAGTTTTATTACAAAATCATGACAAACCCACGGAAAAGCGTCAACACCATAACAAAAAGCTGGAACACAGGATTCCAGCTTTTTTTAGTGTTGATGATAATGCGTCTACTACTCCGCTACTATAACAGTTGACAGACGCACTCCCTCCCCCCTCAAGGGGGAGGAAGGTCATCTTGACCACGATGTCATGTATTATTCTAGCATCTTAGTATCTTCCGCCAAGCGTTCTTTCACTCGTTACACTTGCAGGAGAAGGAGGGCGGCCACCAGTTCCACCAAGCGTTGCACCCGTCAATCCTGACATAGCACTATGTAGCGGAATATGCGAGAAATCTCCTACCTGGAACACGAAATCATTATTGCTATGTTGTTTCCCTAGATTCTTTTTCACCTCAATACCAGCCCCTCTCTGTAACAATACGCCATCAATCTCCATGGCAAATTCTGCCTTTTCCCCAGCAACCACGCGCGCTACCTTGCCATGCTCTATAAAAACCGCCACCTGGTAATCCTTATCATCCTTGTGCTCAGAATCACCCCATACCAGTTTTGCACTGCTAGCAGTGCTCCCAATCTCGTCTTTCACTAACTTAAACCGTTTTGCAACATTCTGTTTTAGCAACTTCTCCGCAGTACTTTTATCAGCTTTATGCAACAACTTAGCCTCCTCAGCACTCACAGAGCGCGGCACGGCCAATCCTGTTATAGCATTCCCTCGAGCCACTTCATTCAGCAACTTCTCATGCGGTTCTTTGGCAGCCTCTCGCTTTGCCTCAATCACCTCACGGCTGCGAGAACTCTTATCAGCTATGGTCACCCTGTCTACAGCCACTTTCTCCTCTTGTACCGCCGATCTTATACGCTCTTTTACTTCATTCTTCCGAGCAATATCCTCGTTCCTCGCTTCAGTCTCTCTCCCTCTATCCTCTATCTTCTCTGTCTTCGTGCTTTTACGTTCTAAAGCATCTGCCTGAGCAGCCTGTTCCCTTTCTGTTGCACCAACACCTCCCCACTTCTCTACAGGGTCGGCCCACGAGGCTACCCACCTGCCTGCTACTTTAAGCGCATTCCAGCCTTTCCACGCCACATCGGTGCCATAATCGCCCACCACTCTTCTGCTATGCCCAAGCGACTGCTTTATCCAGCTATAGGAATCACCTATTCCCTGCTTCGTATCTTCAAGCGCATTTGAAAAAGATTTACCCGTTGAGAGTGCATGTATGCCAACACCAAGCCCCCACGCAGGTGCAGTGCCAACAACAACAGCCGCAGCAGTAATGCTATAAAGCCCCTGCGCTACAAACTTCGTTGCAGGCCATGCATTAGAACCAATAAATTTCGCTCCAGACCATAGAGGATCAGAAATTGTACCCATTTTTTATCCCTTTCATTGTGATACACTGCTTGATATAGTATTTGTTATAATGATCACTTTAGCACATAAATGTTACAGTAATATTACAAATTATATATGCAACGACGTTTCTCTTGCCGGACGGGCAGCGGCGGGCGTATCACGGCTGGCCAGGGTTTTATTGGCACTTACATCCTGACAGTCGTGCAAACCCTGCACTACTTTCTGCATATCGGCCCGTAAAGCCCTGCTATCCCCCTCTGGCCCACCAGAGAGCACTTTTACCATTTCATCGAATATACCACCGATAGTGCTGCCCAGCGACAGCCCCGATTCTTTCTGTTGCTGCTCTGCCTGCCGTTCCTGCGCATCGCGATAGGCTTCCATCTGCTGGCGAACTATTTCCTGCTGCATGGCTTCTTTCAGCTCGTTTTCCCGCGCTTGTTGCTCCTGTAGGCCGCGCACAAAGGCAGCCGTACGCAGCATTCCTTCGGCAATTTCTTCTTTATGCGGGTTTTCGGGGTCATGCTGCACAACGCTGCTTGCCCCTTCCAGGCGCGGCCCCATAAATTTTAGATAGGCATCAAACTCGGTTGTTGTCATGCCAGAATCAGCACCCTGGCGGTTATCCTGCTGCCCGGCCGCCGTCTGCGCCTCGCCATCCACCAACATGGATGTAAGCAGGCCACCCTGCACCACTGGCCGGGTAACACCCTGATCTGCCAGTTGACGCCCCAAATGCATCACCTGGCTAGCATCACGCGCACTTAACGGAAACGGTATAGAGACAGCCATAGGGAGCCTTTTAAACATATTAATAAAAATTAATATACCACGTCTTACGCCTAAAATCAACCCTCCAGATAGGCCACAAACGACATTTTCCCCCTATAGGTCAAGCCATCGGCAAGCTGTTGTAATTCCCTACTAGTTACCATTCCGCTATGGAGGCTATAGCCACTGACGGCAAGTGCCTGCTGATGAAGCAACGGCGTGATTGCCGCCATAATCGCCAGCACCGTTTTACTGCCGCGTTCACGGGCATAAACGCCGATAGTGAGGGCCACCCGCGTGACGGTTACTGCTCTATTGGAACTATCCTCTGAATGCACCGCTTCAAAGGCCACATAGGGGAACGCCGTCCCCTGCGGCACCTGGTCATAAATGCCTGTTACCAGGCTCATCAGCCCCATATCTGCGGTAAGCTTGCTATACACAGATTTTTGCAATTCCCATTCTACACTACTCATAACGCCACCCCTTCTTCTGCAATAATTTCCAGCACCCGGTTCTGCATATCCTGATTAATCACCTGGCGTATATTAAACAACTGGCTGCCCATCACAACACGCATATCAGCTGTCACCCCTGTAATATAGCGGAGGGTAATCCGCACACGCTGGCGATAGGCAATTTGCCGTGCCTCACTATATTCACCGCCACCATAAGCACTATTCGCAGCCAGCGGCTCCACATGCGCCCAGACGGTGCTCACCGTTTGCCAGGATGAACTAAAGCCCCCTGCCCCGTCAGGTGTGCTGGTCAGGCTTTGTAAAGATACTCTTTTATCCAGCACTGCCACTATAGAACGCTGTTTTGTCATATCACTATCCTCACTGCACGATAGGGGCGATAGAGTGCCTCAGCAACCGAAGGCATCACCGCTATATCTCCCCTATCCTCAAACAACATGGCAATATGGGCAAGCATACCCTGCTTGATAGCATCCGGCACATCAGCCGCATCACCATAACCCGCTATATAGGTAATTTCTACCCGATGCCCAAGCAAGCTACTATCACTTATGATTTTTTCATTCCCGGCTGCCAAGGTGTAATAGGCACTGTTTATCACCGTTTCCACGCCGGTACGGCTGATAAGTTTTACACTGCTTACAGACTGCACAGGGCCAAAAGGCAAACGGATAATGGCAGGAGCATAATTATCATAGGCAAGCACACGCACCTGGGTAATAAGGGAACGGCGCATATAGGCTTCCGCCGCAAAACGGGCAGCAGCAATCATATTACTAATCAGCGTGTCTTCTGTGCTGCTATCCACACGCAAATACAGCTTGGTTTCGCTGAGCGTCAGCGGTTCACTGGCCGGAGACGTTACTACCGATAAAAAAGGAGGTGTGCACTGCATTATTTATATCCTTTATGAGCGTTGTTTTTTTTACTTGAAAATTACCTTCTTTTCCCTATACTCTGGCTACGTGATATGGCGATTATCAACCCCTACAGTTCAACTTAAAGCCAGACACACTATGCATCCTACCACGCTATTTTTCTGTGCTATTTTTATGCTTATGGGGCTCTGTTGTAGCGCGGTAGCTGCTTCTCCTGTTCCTGAGATAGAAAATTCTGCACCAGTTTCTTCACCTGAGGCTACCACTAATGCCTTTAAGCAGTGGGATGATGCCCAAGCAGAAACCGCTACCAAATTCAATGCGCGTGATCATCAATACTGTATTGATGCTGGCTTTATCCCACGTAGCTGGGGCAACCCCGACACGGAAAAATACTATCTCTGCCGTGCACGCATTATTGAAGAACGGTCACTACCACTGCCACCAGGGGTCAGTAAAAATACCCAATCACGCGCTGCTCTGTTTTTTCATCAAAAAGCACATGAAGCGCAATATGCTTTCCGCATTGCCGATGAACAATCCCATCAGGAATGTGTGAACCAGAGTGGCCCCCCTGGTGCTATGGATGACCCTAAAACACGGCTGTACTACCAATGCCGCGCCAAACTGGCGGAGAGGGATATGGGCCCAAAAATCGCTATGATGTTCCGCCAGAAAATGAACGAATCCTCTAACGCTACCCTTGATGCTGAACGCTGCTTCCAACGTGGGTTTAAAAAAGCAGATCCTAACTATGCAGAATGCAGGCGGCGATCGGCGGTGGCGCGGCTCTGCGTGCAGAATATTTCCAAAAAACTTGCGGAAAAACGCACTCAAGATACCAAAGATTGCAACGAAGAAGCAAAATTACAACTTCCAGATACAATGATCCACGGCGAACACCGGGCCTATACCAATGCACAAGAGCTGGAAAAGGCACGCCAAAAATTATCCACTATCTGTATGCGCGAACGGGAAACTCTGCTTGAACAGTATAAAATAGGGCTAACATTGGAATGCCGGGGAAATTGAGGAAAGGGGGGAGAAAAAGCTTCCCCCCTTTTTGTTGCGCTTAGTGGCTTGAAAGCACGGAAACAATACCAATCGGCGTACCGTTACTATGGGTACCCGTCTTGGTTGCTACCGCTTTCAGATAACGTTTGCTGCCTTTATAGCCAAATTTGACCGCTGTTTCATCTTCACTATTGCTATCAATGACAATAGTTGCGGCACTATTATGCAGATCAGCTACATCGACGGCGGTATAGGTGCCATTTGATGTGTCGCATTCTGTCATGCTGAGCGTCCAATATACACTACCGGAAAGCGTATCACCACTTGCACCTATATTAAAAACCACCACAGCTCGGTTACTACCTTGCAGGTCAATGGCAGAGGAAGTCACGGTTGCTGTTGCCACCGCTGGAGCCACCACTTGTGTTACGGTAATATTATTATATAAATCTCTCATGATATTTTCCTTATTTACAGTATGTTAACCTCAGTTTTGGATAAGCAAAGCTTATCCAAAACTGAGGTTATGTTAACTAGGAGGCCAGTTTCAGCAGCTTAATAGCCTCAAAATTTACCACATCCCCGCCTGTCCGTTTAGTGGTATAAAACTTAACAAACGGCTTATCGGTGAATGGGTCACGCAGAGTACGGATACCTACCCTATCGACGATCTGATAGGCCGCTTTAAAATCCGCCAGCGCCACAGAAAGGCTGTTTGTTGCCACAATCGGCATATCCGCCGCCTGCATCACCGGCACGCCAAGCAGCGTATCTGGCGCACCGCCAGAGAGGCCAGGGTTCCATAGATACTGGCCTGTGGTGCTTTCTTTCAGCAAGCGCACGGCCTGCACCACACTCCGGTGCATGAGGAACGTAGCACGGGCAGCATAGCCCTCTTTCAAGCTGTAATAGAGCTTGAAGAGCGAATCTGCCGTGACGGCACCATCAGATTCCGAATCCACCTGCTCAATCTGCCCCCAGGATGTGCCTGCCGTATAGCTTAAAATTCCGCGTGGCTTGCCAATGCCATCACCGCTGACAAACGCTGTATTTTCTTTACGGGAAAAAATATCGGCCAGCTTATCGGCAAGCCAGGCTTCAATATTAATGCTGGAATCATCAATCAATTTCTGGGTAGCTTTTGGCTGGGCGTAAAGCTCATGCACAGGAATGGTTTTCTTGCCGATCTGCGGTGTATCCGTATCACTCACTGAACCGGTTTCTGATGTCCATCCGGCACTGGCATCATTATAATCTTCAATTATCTCCAGTGAATCGCTGGAAATTGATTCAATGCTGGCTAACTGGCGCATGGGAGAGGTTTCCGCCACCGTCTTCAGTATATGCTGCGACATGGTGCCGGTTACCAGATAGCCACCATCTGGGTCAGCGCCAACAGAAAGTGCCTTTTTCTCGAGCGCTGGCAGCATCGTATCCACCCCTTTCCGCAAATACTGGCAGAACGCCGCTTTATGTTCATTATGCTCAGCGACAAACTCGTTTAACCCGCCCGTGCTGGGGCGTTGCATGGCCACTTCCACCGAACTTAAACGGTCTTTATACCCATCCAGCGCCTGATTAATGCGCTCCAACTGGCTATTAGTCAGCGGGTCAGCACTGCCTTTCCGCTCCACTTCCTTTAAACGCCTATCATTCACTGCCTTAAACTGTTCCCAGGCATTACCTAAAGCATTAACGCGTTCGGATATTTCAGATAACTGCATTATGACATTCCTTTTATAGATTATTAATAATAAAAAAACCAGAAGCACATCACTGCACTCCCGGCTATATATCCCATTGGATTAGAATGGTATTTCTTAGAAATGTGGGCGGACTATTCTCATGCTAACACCCGCACCGCTCGATCGAGCGCCGCCTTCAGCATCTCTGCTTCAACCGCAACCCTATCTTTCACCCGTAGCACCTGGGCGGCCTGGTTGGCGGGGAAGGTCACAAGACTAACTTCCCATAGATCAAGCTGAAGAAGCTGACGGACACCTGTATTGGCATCCACCCTATAATCGGCCACATTATAGCCGATACTCATCCCTTCAATAGCACCGGATTTCAGCAGGGCATAGGCTTCACGGGCACGCTGCACTTCCAATGAAAGCTGCGCTTCCACATAGAGGCCACGCCCATCCTCCCGGATCACCCGGAAAAAGCCGATAGGTTCATCGGTACGGTGCTGCCAAAGCAGCTTCACGGTGAAAGCATCATTTTGCGCTTTCAGGCACTGTGCAAAAGCACCAGGCATCACCATATCCTGGTGGCTATCCACCAGGTTAAACACACTGGCATAGCCAGAAAATACGCCTTGTTCTGATACGGCTTTGACAGATAATGGGCAGCGCATATGCGCCATAAAAGGAAGTGGGGCCATGATATTACTCCATACTTGCATTGTTTATTAACGGCGAAAATCCTGCCATTTGCCGTTTTTCATTTTCCGTCAGGAAACTGGCCTTCTCAAGCCGTTCCCACAACATTTCCCGCTTACCACTCAACGCACTGATGGCATCGGTATCATATTCCAGCTTCAAGTTAGCCCCAAAAAGCGGCGTAAGCGCGTGGTTCAACACATCAGCTAAATAGTCAAGCAGTGGCAGGATGGTTTCCTCCCATAATGCAATACGAGCTTCCTGCAGGTTACTGTAGGTATTATCTCCTGGGATACCAAGCAATTGCGGTGGCACACCAAGTGCCAGGGCAATATCGCGGGCGGCACTGTTTTTGGCTTCGATAAAATCCATATCTTTCGGGGAAAGGCTCATCTCTTTCCATTCCAACCCCCCTTCTAACAATAACGGCCTGCCAGCATTGGCCGCGCCACCATAGCCCTCATCAATCTGCGCCTTAATACGCATATATTGCTCTTCACTCAAATGCCCGCCTGTGCCATCACTGGCAGTTTTAACCACCAGCGCACCGCTTGGCCGCGCACCATTCTGCAACATTGCCTGGTTCCAGGCTGCTGCCTGGTTATGCTGGTCAATGCTATAGGCCGCTGCTTCAATAGGGGAAAGCCCATACCAGTCATGCAGGGGGTGAAAATATTTCAGATGCAGCACATTACTGCGCCCATTAATACGGTTCACCGGAAAATGCTCCACCTGCTCCCCCACCGTATAGCGGTATCCGGCAGGCATGCCATTGCGCCCGGCAATCACCATCACCCGGTCAGGGCGCAGCACATATAGCTCTTTCGGCGCCTCACCATCCACGGCAATCATCCGTATATAGGCATTACCGCTAATCATACGGTAGGTTATTACCGATTCAAAAAACTCCGCCCCTGCACAGGCTGGGTTAGGTTTATCCAGCAGCGTTAAGAGTGGATGCTGGGCAACCTCAACCTTCTGGCCATTACCAATATGATAGAGCAGCCACGGCACTGAAGCGGCCGCTTTGGCAATCATCCCAATGGCACGGTGTGCCACCACATTACGGCTATAAGCTTCCTGGGCAAATTTACTATATTCCCTGGGGGTCCAGACTGGTTGGCCTACCGTATTCATATAGGCATAAAATCCCTGTTCTTTCCGAAAAACAGGCGCAGCATCAACTTTTGCGAAGAGCGATTTCCACGCAGAGGCAAGGGAAGGTAAAACCATGTTCGTACCTTTTAGTGTAATAATTTATAGAAGAAGAGGAGAGATGTGTGTGAATGCGCTAACAAACGCACTTATTTGATGTTATATTTAATGTATACACCATTACCTGGCTTTGCGGAAGTCACTATTTTCATAAAAAGTGGATTTTGCTACAAAAATAGTGTAGCATTCTTACAATCCGATCTATTTCTATGTTAATTCTTAATGCCCTGGTATCTCAATGTCTGATTTAACTCCTGACAATGACCCTATTGCCCTTTTCCTCTCCTGGTTTGAGGAAGCGCAGCATTGTGGCCTACAAGAGCCAGCTTCAATGGTGCTGGCAACTGCCACTAAAGAAGGCCGCCCGTCTGCGCGTGTGGTATTGCTGCGGAAAGCCACCGAACAAGGGTTTGTATTCTTTACTAATCTTACCAGCCGTAAGGGCAAAGAACTGGCCGACAACCCTCATGCCGCCTTGTGTTTCCACTGGATGCCCTTAGAGCGGCAGGTACGGGTAGAAGGCAAGGTCGAACGCGTGAGCGATAAGGAAGCGGATGATTATTTCAGCACCCAAGCACGTGGCAGCCAGCTTAGCGCCTGGGCGTCGAAACAGTCCTTGCCTATGGCAGAAGCGCATGACCTGCCCAACCGGATGCAGGAAATGGCCGATAAGTTCGCTGGTGGCCCGATTCCCCGCCCGTTCTTCTGGTCGGGTCTCCGTGTTGTGCCAGAGCGCATCGAATTCTGGCAGCAGGGAGAATTCCGCCTACACACCCGCATCGTCTACACACGCACCCCCACCGGCTGGGTAACGGAACGGCTTTATCCTTAACCTCAGTTTTGGATAAGCACGGCTTTCAAAAACTGAGGTTATCCTTAACTTCTTCCCCCTGTCATAGTGAATTTTGCCTTAGATACCCATTGTGATAGCAGGTTGCTGTGTGACCTGTCGCTATGTGGCCTGTGGTGCTGTTGTGCAACTGTACTGGTTGTATATAACGATATAGCTGATGAAACATCTATATCCTCTCCGATCGTATCAATGACACTATCATTTTGCTGGCAACTTCCCGTAGTAGAGTTGTCTAACCGTTCCTTTTCATGCTGAAGATGCTGATATTGCATATGCTTGGCTTGGAGAGAATATTTCTCCAGTGTTTCATTACATAATTGCATTGCCTTATGCATTATTTCCTGCCCATTTGGCTCATAATATGCTATTAATCTGGCGGTTTTAGCATAATGGCGTACAGCAACAATATAGGTCAGAACGGCGGAAGGTTTATTCTCAGAACATATGTCACTGGCATGTTTTAGCGCAGCGTTGGTAACCCAACGCAATTTTTTGTAATCATGTTCAGAACAACTAGAAACATCCTGTATCCTACGGATAAGAATTGCATGATACAAATTATAAAAGGAACTCTTATAGAGCGAGTCCTTTGTATCTATCCCTTCAACTGCCTTATCCATATATCCTTCCGCTTCAGCAAACTGCTTACGTTCAGCCGTAATCTGGGCAAGCGTTTCATAATCAGAGGTAAGCGATGCCCTATCGTTGGCATGAATAGCAATAGCCCTTCGAATGGCAATCTCTGCGTCGGATAACCTTCCCTCTTGACAGGCAATTTTTGTACATAATTGCAGGTCTACCGCTAAGCAATTCTGGTTGTTTGTACGCATATGAATATTTATACAGGCGTTTATGGCATTACTTGCATCATACAAATCTCCCTCCTGAAGTGCAATCTGGGCAAGTAATCTATAACCTATCGCCCGAGATGCATGATTATTATTTTGAAAATCAATATCAATCGCATTCTTGATAGTGCGCCGTGCTTCTACGAAATTTCCCCTCTGGAAAGCAATCTGGGCAAACTGGTGATAATCGGCTGCCAGGGAAGCCTGGTTATTGGTTTGCTGATGAATGATAATTGCATTCTCTATGGCACTGCTTGCTTTTGGCAAGTTTCCAGCCTGGATCTCAATAGCAGCAAGCAACTCATTCTCAACCGCAACGGAACGAATATTATTTTTTTCCTCATTAATAGCAATCGCACGACCTATGGCCTCTCGCGCTTCCGGGAGGTTTCCCGCCCCAAATTCAATTTCGGCACATAATTGGTAACTGACTGCAAGGGATGCTGCTTTATTACCGCTTTCCTTATAGAAAATAATTGCAAATTCTATCGCATTACGTGCTTCTCTAAAATTTCCTGCCAAAAATTCCACCTGTGCAAGCAATCTATGATCGATTGCCAACGTATCGTGATAGATATGATGCTCAATGGCCGTCTGAATATAAGAGCGCGCCGTATCTAGATCAGGATCTTCTTGTTTTAACACTAATTGCGCGACAGACTGGCAGAAATCCGCTAGCTGCTTTCCGTGCAACTCTGAACGCCTAATATCCATTTCAGCAATACACAAACCACCACTACCCTCTTGGAGATGTATGTATTCTTGCGATTTCGGCACTATGTGTGTTTTCTTATATTTGGCATCAGATAAACTTTTAGAAGAATTATATTTCATATAAACCGCCGTTTTAACCCCAGTTTTGGATAAGCAAAGTTTTTCCAAAACTGGGGTACTCCATTAGATTGAGTATACCTTATTTTTGCGTTCCTGCTTTATGCAGCATTGCTTGCACTGGGGCATATACTGCTCACATTGCAACCTAAGAAATTCTTGAACTGTGAGCAGTATAGGCACGCTATTGTTCTCTATTTCCAAGAGAGTTTAGCAGATAATTATTACGATCTTATTACAATGTTCTCTATGGATTACATTTTTTCCTATTTGAAGCTAGTGATTGGTAAGATTTTACACACTCCCTATTTACTTACGATATACCGCCCATTATCTTAAAGGCAAGAATTCGTCTTTAGACCTCTGTCAAAACTCAATTCTGGTGAGACGAGTGCGCCGGCGTCACTTCGCTAAAAAACCGTAGTGTACCTAAGGTACATGAGGATTTGGATACCTAAACGACAAGCAAATTGTCCACCAGAACCCACGTTTTGACAGAGGTCTTTTTAACCTGTCAATAGGAAGAATATGTGCGGCATTATCGGCATTATCGGCACTAACCCCGTTTCCCTTTCCCTGCTTGCCGGGCTGAAGCGTCTGGAATATCGCGGCTATGATTCTGCGGGTATTGCCACCATTCACGCAGGCGGGCTGGAATGTCGGCGCGCTAAAGGCAAGCTGGTTGCACTTGAGGAAGAACTAAACAACGCTCCACTCCCCGGCTTAATCGGTATTGGCCACACGCGCTGGGCCACGCATGGTATCCCAAGCAAAACCAATGCCCATCCGCATATCACCTCACGGGTGGCGGTGGTGCATAACGGTATTATCGAGAATTTCCGCAGCCTCCGGCAGAAGCTTGAGCAGCAAGGCGTGCGTTTTACCACTGAAACCGATACGGAAGTCATCACCCATCTGCTTGACCAGGCACTCATCAAAGGCATGTCACCACAAGAGGCGGTGAAAGCCGTTATCCCACAACTGCAAGGCGCTTTTGCACTGGGCATATTATTTAGTGGCCATGACAATCTGCTGATTGCCGCCCGTAAAGGTTCACCGCTGGTGATTGGCTATGGCGATGGTGAAATGTATGTAGGGTCTGATGCTTTTGCATTAGCACCGCTTACCTCCCGTATCAGCTATCTGGAAGAAGGCGACTGGGCAGAAGTTACCCGCACCACCGCCGCTATTTACGATAAAGATGGGCAACAGGTAAGCCGCCCGATACAACAGCTTGCGCTTTCCAACATGGTGATTGATAAAGGCAATTATCGTCATTTCATGCTGAAAGAAATTTATGAGCAGCCCAGTGTCATCAGCGATACGCTGCATCATTACTATAACCTGGTGACAGGCGAGCTGGCACTCCCTCCCCTGCCTTTTGCGCTTGAAGATATTAGCAAAGTCACCATTATTGCCTGTGGCACTTCCTATTATGCTGGGCTGGTGGCCAAATACTGGTTTGAATCCATTGCCCGTATTGCCGTTGATAGTGATATTGCCTCTGAATTCCGCTACCGCGATACGGTACTGCCGGAGAACGGGTTGGTGCTGTGCATTTCCCAGTCTGGTGAAACCGCCGATACGCTGGCAGCGCTTCACTATGCCAAATCACAAGGCCAGCATGTGGTGAGTGTGGTCAATGTCGCCAGCAGCAGCATGGCGCGCAGCTCTGATGGCACGCTTCTCACCCTGGCTGGCCCTGAAATCGGTGTGGCCTCCACCAAAGCCTTCACCACGCAGCTTGTTACCCTGGCTTGTCTGGTCATGGCGACAGCGAAAGCACGCGGCAGCCTTAGTGAGGAAACCGCCCGCCACTATCTGCAATCCCTTGTCGAACTGCCCGGCAGGGTGGCACAGGTCTTAACGCAGGAGCAGCAATTGCGCCAGGTGGCACAGGATATTTCCCATGCCGCCAATATACTCTATATCGGACGCGGTACAGCCTATGCCATTGCCATGGAAGGGGCGCTGAAACTAAAAGAGCTCTCCTATATTCACGCGGAAGGCATTGCTGCTGGCGAGTTAAAACACGGCCCTATCGCGCTGATTGACGAATCCACTCCGGTGATTGCGATTGCCCCCTCTGGCCCGTTATTTGAAAAAACCGCCTCCAATATGCAGGAAGTGGCAGCACGTGGTGGCAAAATTCTGTTTTTCAGTGATAGAACCGGGGTAGAAGCACTCCCCGCCCTGGCCAGCACCGCTATTGAATTGCCGGAAGCAAGCCTGCTATCTGCTCCCATTTTATATGCCATCCCGGTACAGCTACTGGCCTATCATGTGGCCGTTATTAAAGGCACCGATGTTGACCAGCCCCGTAACTTAGCTAAATCCGTTACTGTAGAATAACCTTAAAAGCCTGGAGTCCCTCATGTCACAAAACCTCTCTTCGTCCCTTGGCATATTGCCAGAATGGAACCTGTCAGACCTATATAGCAGCATGAATGCCCCAGAACTGGCGGCAGATATTGCACAGGCAGAAGACAAGGTGCAGCATTTCCGCGTATCTTACCAGGGTGAGGTTGCTAGTCTTTCCGCTGATAGTTTAGCAACGGCTATTGGTGATTATGAGCAGATACAGGATAGTATTGGCCGGTTCTCCAGCTACGCGCAACTGCTTTACACCTCCGATATGGCCAACCCTGACCATACACGCTTCTATCAGAATATGGTGGAGAAATGCAACGAGCTTTCCACGCAAACACTGTTCTTTACGTTAGAACTCAACCGCATTGCCGAGCATGATTTACAGGAGAAACTGGGCGCATCCACAGCCCTTGCCCATTACGCCCCCTGGATACGCGATGTGCGCGCCTTCCGCCTGCATCAGCTTTCCGATGAAATGGAAGAGTTACTACATGAGAAGCACATCACTGGCGCGCAAAGCTGGAACCGCCTGTTTGATGAAACCTTGGCGGGCTTACGTTTCCCTTATGAGGAAAAACTGCTTTCCTGTGCTGAAATCCTCAACCTGCTTTCCTCTCCCCATGCGGAAACACGTAAAAAAGCCGCTAAATCCTTAGGCCAGGTGCTGGGTGAGAATGCCAAGACCTTTGCCTTAATCACCAACGTGCTGGCAAAAGACAAAGAAATTGAAGATAAATGGCGGAAATTCCCCCGCCCCATCTCTGCGCGCAACCTGGCAAACAGTATTGAAGATGAAGTCGTAGACAGTTTAATTGACACGGTGCGCCATAACTACCCACAGCTTTCGCACCGTTACTACAAGCTGAAAGCCCATATGTTTGGTGTAGAGCAGATGGATTATTGGGATAGGAATGCACCGCTACCTGGTGATGAAGACCGCCAGATTCCCTGGGAAGAAGCGGTAAAGATTGTACTTACAAGCTATCATGCTTTCTCTCCTGAACTGGCTACGATTGGCCGCCAATTCTTTGATAATAACTGGATTGACGCACCAAGCCGCCCAGGTAAGGAATCTGGGGCATTTGCACACCCCACCACCCCCTCTGCCCATCCCTATCTGCTGCTTAACTACCAGGGAAAACTGCGCGATGTGATGACCCTGGCGCATGAGCTGGGGCATGGGATTCACCAGGTGCTTGCCGCACAGCAAGGCGCACTCATGTGCGATACACCGCTGACACTGGCCGAAACCGCCTCGGTGTTTGGCGAGCAGCTAACCTTCCGCTCTTTACTGAATCAGGAAAAAGACCCTGTCCGGAAAAAGCGCATGATTGCTGCGAAAGTGGAAGATATGCTGAACACCGTTGTGCGTCAGATTGCCTTCTGCGAATTTGAGCGGCGCGTGCATGATGGCCGTAGGGAGAGCGAGCTTTCCCTTGAGCAGATTTGCGCTATCTGGATGGATGTGCAATTTGAAAGCTTAGGGAACAGTTTCCGCTTTGATGAAGAGTATAAATATTACTGGAGCTATATCTCCCATTTCATTCACGCACCGTTCTATGTTTATTCCTACGCATTTGGCGATTGCCTGGTTAATTCACTCTATGCGGAATACAGCCGGTACCCAGAGGGCTTCCAGGAAAAATATATCACCATGCTGAAAGCAGGCGGCACGCTGCGCCATAAAGAACTGCTTGCTCCCTTCAATCTGGATGCCACCGACCAAAACTTCTGGCAGAAGGGCTTAGATGTCATCAGTGGCTTTATTGATGAGCTGGAAGCATAAGCTGGAACTGGTTCTGGATAGGCCTTGCTTATCCAGAAACACAGAAGCTAGGTTTAAATAAAGTCTCCCGTTACTGCTGCAATAGTCGTACCCACAAACTCAGCAAGCAGGGTTAAATCACCTGCTTCAGTGACATTTGCCGTTCCTTGGGCGTTATAATAAAATAAGAAGGTATTTGTACCATCATTCATCTGCAGCAGTAGCTTATCGCCGGACGAAATATTCAAAGAAGAAAAATCAGAACCAGAATTTGTTAATGCCGTAACCGCATTAGTAACAGCATTAGCCACTGTTGTCCCTGTAGCAAGAAGGTCCCCTGAACCATGGAAGGTATAAATAA
>CAZXPG010000003.1:0-64065 GCA_964643145.1 uncultured Rickettsiales bacterium | reverse complement strand
TTTCAAATAGTTGACAGTTTTGGATAAGCGTAGCTTATCCAAAACTGAGGTTATTATTAGTAACGATCTTTTCTTGGCGTGCACATTGCATGGACTATGAAAAATTTACTTGCAGCCGAAGATAGAGCGTATTATATACTGAAACCACTTGAAGAGTGGTTTCAGTATAGTTCTTATTTTTGCGTTCCTGCATTATGCAGTATTGCTTGCACTCAAGCATAGTCTGCTCACATTGCCACCTAACCAATTGTTGCACTGTGAGCAGACTATCAACTCTATATAACCACCATTTTTAACTAACGGGATAATGATGAAAATAGATCTTCCTGAAAACTACCGTCCATCCGAAGATGAAGAATACATGAACCCGATGCAGCTTGAATATTTCCGCCGGAAGCTTCAGAGCTGGAAAGAAGAGTTGCTACAAGATTCCAGGGAAACGGTAGAGCATTTGCGTCAGGAAAACTGGCAAGAGCCTGATTTGAATGATCGGGCAACGGTAGAAACCGATGCTAATTTTGAACTGCGTACGCGTGACCGTTACCGTAAATTAATCGATAAGATTAATGCCGCCCTGCGCCGCATTGAAACGGGTGATTATGGCTATTGTGTTGAAACTGGTGATGAAATTGGTATCAGGCGGCTGGAAGCCCGTCCGGTGGCCACACTCACCATTGAAGCACAGGAACGGCATGAATCCTTTGAACGCCAGCATAGCGACGAAGAATAGGCTTTAACCGACAGTGGGGTAGAGAAATGCAGCAATCGCCTGTAATACGGCAAACAAAACATGCTGTCCACATAGGGAATATTGTGGTGGGAGGTGGTGCGCCTATTGTGGTACAATCCATGACCAATACCGATACGGCAGATTGTGAAGCAACCGTATCGCAGGTGCTGGAGCTGGCCAGGGCAGGCTCGGAAATAGTACGGGTGACAGTCAACACCGAAGAAGCTGCCCGTTCCGTGCCCTATATCCGCGATGCATTGCGTACCAAAGGCTGTGACGTACCGCTGGTGGGGGATTTCCACTATAACGGCCATAGGCTGCTTACTACATACCCGGAATGTGCAGAGGCACTGGCCAAATACCGTATCAATCCCGGCAATGTTGGGTTTGGGCAGAAGCAAGACCCACAATTCCAGATGATGATCGAAGCGGCACTCCGTTACAATAAGCCGGTGCGCATCGGGGTGAACTGGGGCAGCCTTGACCAAGCCTTAACCGCCACCTTGATGGATAAGAATGCCGCATCCGCTTCCCCTGAACCCGCCGACACGGTGCTGAAGGAAGCCTTGGTGCTTTCCGCCTTAACCAGTGCGGCCAAAGCTGAAGAGATGGGCCTGACTGCTGACCGTATTGTGCTTTCCTGCAAAGTCAGCCGGGTACAGGATTTAATTGCCGTCTATCGCCAGCTTTCCGCCCGTTCCCGCTATGCGCTGCATCTGGGGTTAACCGAGGCAGGGATGGGGTCAAAGGGCATTGTGGCCTCTACAGCCGCAATGGCTATATTATTACAGGAAGGGATTGGCGATACTATCCGCACCTCCCTCACCCCGGAACCTGGGGCCTCCCGCACTAAGGAAGTGGTAGTATCGCAAGAAATATTGCAAACCATGGGCTTGCGTTCCTTCACGCCCTTGGTTACGGCCTGCCCAGGATGTGGCAGGACAACCAGCACGTTCTTCCAGGAGTTAACCGATAAAATCCAGCATTATCTACGCGAACACATGCCGGTGTGGCGTGAGCAGTATCCAGGCGTGGAAGAGATGACTGTGGCGGTGATGGGCTGTATTGTGAATGGCCCAGGGGAAAGCAAGCACGCCAATATTGGCATCAGCCTGCCAGGCACGGGTGAATCCCCTGCAGCGCCGGTGTTTGTGGATGGCATAAAAGTGGCAACGCTGCGGGGCGATATGATTGCTGAAGAGTTCCAGGCAATGGTTGCAGAATATGTAACGTCGCGTTATACTGCCCGCTAAGAGCGATACTTTAGAGCAGGCATTCATGAAAGAAACAAAACGCGCCACCTCCCACTTCTTTGACCGTACTTTAACCACCCTACAACGCCGCACGGTGGTGAATGCCTTGCGTGCCTGGAATGAAATTACCGGCACAGCACGGGCACTCACCGGCACGATCAACCCAGAACTCCCCAAACAGGATATAGAGCGCCTACTCAAACAGATGCAGGAGTGCCTGGAGCCTAAAGGCGGGGAAGTGACGGCCCGCCGCAAAACGGTAGAACTGGGCTATACCTATCTTGAACTGACCGATAAAGGCAAGGTGCGTTTCCTGAAGTTGCTGGCTACGGCATTTGACATTGACCGTGCCAAGCTTGAGAAGAAAATGGCGGAAGTCACCTCTGCCAAAGACAACCCCACCCGTGTGAAAAAAGAGCTAGAACTGCGCGATGCGCTTGAGCCTCCAAGGCTTAAGATACTCAAGCAGTTCAATGCTTTGCCACAGGGGATGAAATTCCTGGTGGATATGCGGGCAGATTTATTGCGCTTAAAGAAAACCGATATTGATCTCTGCGCCCTGGAAGCAGATTTACGCCGCCTCCTTGCTTCCTGGTTTGATATTGGCTTGCTTGATATGCAGGAAATTACCTGGAATTCTCCTGCCTCCTTGCTTGAAAAGCTAATTGCCTATGAGGCCGTGCACGCGATCCGTTCCTGGGATGATTTAAAAAATCGGATGGATGAAGACCGTCGCTGCTTTGCCTTCTTCCACTATAAAATGCCAGGGGAACCGCTGATTTTTGTGGAAGTGGCACTTGCAAAGGGTATTGCCGGTAATATCCAGGTGTTACTGGATGAAACCCTGCCGCAACTTGATGATGAGAAGGCCGATACGGCAGTGTTTTATTCCATCTCTAACGCGCAAAGCGGGCTGGCAGGCATTAGCTTTGGCAATTTCCTGATTAAACGGGTGGTTGATAGGCTCTCTGCCGAACTGCCTGCACTCAAGCATTTTGTAACGCTTTCGCCGATCCCCGGCTTCCGCGCTTGGCTTGACCCGCTGTTAAAAGCAGGAGATACAACGCTGCTTCTGCCACAGGAGGAAAAGCAGCTTGCCGTTTTGTGCAAAGACAGCAAGAACCTGCCAGCATCACTCTGTACATTGCTTGACAGCGAGTGGGAATGTAATATCCCCACCGCCACTATCTTGCAGCCTATACTGATGCGCTTATGTGCGCGTTATTTATTGCAGGAAAAGAGAAATGGCAGGCCGCTTGACCCGGTGGCACATTTCCACCTGAGTAACGGCGCACGCATGGAACGGCTGAACTGGTTAGCAGATACTTCTAAGAAAGGCTTGAAACTCTCAGCAGGCATGATGGTAAATTATTACTATCATCTTGCTAAGATTGAAGATAACCATGAAGCTTATTCATCCAGCAAGAGTATCGTAGCCTCCAGCAGCATGAAGGCCTATCTACGGAAGTAGTGCGGCCTTCATATACTGCTTGGAATCTACTCCCCCCGATACAACCCGAAATATTGTGGCAGGCTGCGTTCTACCTGGGCGTTTAAATTCTGGATCATGGCTTTGCTGATAGCATAGAGTGCCTGTTGCCTGTCATTGACGGAAGCATTTTCGCTGATACTGCGGCTGTTATTGACATTGGCACTGATTTCTGCTGCCGGAAAGAGCGGGTCATCGCCATAAATTTCCAGCTTCACCTGCATATGGCCCTGGTAGAGGGTAGATTCATCGGTAGTGAACATGCCCTGCACCCCTTCCGTACGGGGCAGAGATTTTTCTGTGATGCTGGCATCTTTAATCACCACTTTCAGCACATGCCTGTTCCCTGTGGCCTTAAAGCGGTCATCAGCCCATGTCCGTATCATGGAAGACGGGGTGACGGGGGAAAGATGGTCAACATTCGGCGAGGCAAGCGGTGGGGTATAGTGCTGCGCAATTTCTACACGCGCCACATCAAGCCGGTAAGGCGGCGTCGAGGTGAAATGCACGGCCGGATAGGTGGGAAGCGGTGGGGCGGCCGTTTCACAGGCAGGGATGATGAGCAGCAGAAGCAGGGGGAAAAATTTTCTAAAAATACCAGTCATGGGTTAGTTTCCTTTCTGAATGAAAAATACCGATACATCATTATCCGTATAACTATCAAGCAATCTATTATGGGTTAATTCGCAGAAGCTGGGAATATCAGCGGCACTGCTGGCATCGGTGGTAATCAGCTTAATAACCGCACCTGCTTCCTGCGTTTTTATTACTTTCTTTAGCTTTAGAAGCGGAAGTGGGCAGGTGAGGCCGCTAGTGTCTAAAATCTGATGTTCCATTTAAACTATTTCTTGAAAATATGCTGAATCTCGTCATTATCTTTAAACTAAGCCCTCACCCTACCCCTCTCTAAAGAGGGAGAGGGGGCTAGCGCCGCGCTCTATAATCCCCTCTCCCTCTTTAGAGAGGGGTAGGGTGAGGGTATACGATGTTACTATAAAGATAACGGCGGCTCAATTCAATAATGGAGTAACTATGGCAACCATTTATCAAAATGCAACAGAAGCGTTAGCCGGGCTGCTGCGCGATGATATGACCATTATGTCAGGCGGGTTTGGCCTGTGTGGTATCCCGGAATATTGCATCCAAGCAATTCATGATTCAGGCGTAAAAGGACTGACAATCATCAGTAATAACTGTGGTATTGATGAATTTGGCTTAGGGGTATTGCTGCACACACGCCAGATTAAAAAAATGATTTCGTCCTATGTCGGGGAAAATAAAACTTTTGAACGGCAATATCTTTCCGGTGAACTGGAACTGGAGCTGAACCCGCAAGGCACACTGGCTGAGCGTATCCGCGCCGGTGGGGCAGGCATTCCAGCCTTCTACACCAAAACCGGTGTGGGTACGGTGGTGGCCGAAGGCAAGGAAGTGCGCGAGTTTAATGGTGCGCAGTATGTAATGGAAACCGGCCTGTTTGCTGATTTGGCTATTGTTAAAGGCTGGAAAGCCGATAAAGCAGGCAATGTCATCTACCGCAAAACGGCACGTAACTTTAACCCGATTATGGCAACAGCCGCCACAACAACGGTGGTGGAAGTGGAGGAAATTGTCGAAACCGGCAGTTTTGACCCTGACCATATCCATACACCCAGCATCTTTGTGAAGCGGTTGCTGGCTGGGCCGAAATATGAAAAACGGATTGAACGCCTGATGGTGAGGAGTGCATAATAATGGCATGGACAAAAGAAGAGATGTGCAGAATTACCGCTGCACAGGAATTGCAGGATGGGTTTTATGTGAATCTGGGGATTGGTATGCCAACAGATGTGGCGAATTTTATCCCAGAAGGCATGCAGGTAACGCTGCAAAGTGAAAATGGGATGCTCGGTATGGGGCCCTTCCCGCTTGAGGAAGAAGTCGATCCCGATCTGATTAATGCCGGGAAACAGACGATTAGCGCACTGCCCTCAAGCAGCTATTTTGATAGTTCCTTTTCCTTTGGCATGATTCGTGGTGGCCATATTGATCTCACCATTTTAGGGGCACTGCAAGTATCCGGGGAAGGCGACCTGGCCAACTGGACCATTCCCAATAAAATGGTGAAAGGGATGGGCGGTGCGATGGATTTGGTGGCCGGTGTCAAGCGCGTGGTGGTGCTGATGGAGCATAGTGCCAAAGACGGCAGCCCGAAACTGGTGCATCAGTGCAGTTTTCCGCTAACCGGCAAACAGGTGGTGGACAGGGTGATTACCGAACTGGCCATTTTCGATATTACCCCCGAAGGGATGCAACTCACCGAGATTGCGCCCGGGGTAACACTCGATGAAATCCACGCCCGCACAGAGGCACATTTCACCATGCCTGTTACCGCCGCTCCCGCCATTCTTTAATGCGCGAGAGATGCTCGTAATCATTAAAACGCGGGGCATTACCAGGCACAGGGCAACAGAGATAGGCGGTTTCTTCCTTGTCGAAATCAGCGATTAGGCACTCAAGCCCAGCTTTGGCTTCCTGCGCCAGGGTGGCGATATCATTCTTGATGGGGGTGGCGGTAGCCGCCGCCTCCCCCCCTGTCAACCGGATATAGAGCAACTCCTTCACCTCTAGGCGGCTTGCCTTAACGCCAGGAAACCCCTGATTCTCAGCAATCAATGCCTCCAGGGTAAGCTGTGGGGAAACGCCCAGTGCCACATCCTTTGCACTCGGGATGCTACCGGTTTTATAGTCGATAAGTGCCACTTCCCCCACGCCATTATATTCCAACCTATCAGCCTTAGCCGTGAGGGTGAAAGGGTGCTCGGCACTGCCCAGAGTCATGCGTCCTTCTATTTCAGAAAACACCTGCACCCCCTTCCCTGCCCGACGTTCTGCTTCAAACGGGATAATCCAGCGAACAATACGGGCAAAGCGCGGCATCCAGAAATGCTTTACCGATGAGCGCTCCAGCATGGTGCTGAGTGCCGCCTCACCGCAGGCAAGCAGGGTACGAGTGCGGTCGCTTTCGGCCGTAATAGGATAGAGACGACTGAACTGATCGAGTGCTTTATGGATAAAATTACCGAATTCTGCCATGCCAGGGTCGGCATCAAGTGGGTCAAGTGCGCGTAATTTCAGTATTTTGGAGGCATAGAGTGCATACGGGTCACGCATCCAGCGTTCCACATGCGTCACCGATAACAGGCGCGGACGGGCGGCAAGTGGCGGTGTGGGGGTGGGTTGCGTAAGGGGCGCAGCTTCTATAGGCTGGTTCAGCATTTCCGCCCATGCGCCCCAGAACGAGGCTTGCTCTAAGGTTGCGGCTAGCCCTGTTTTAGTCAGCACGGTGAACAGCCTAAGCAGCCAACGTGAGGGCACGGTGGGGGTGCCATCCACCTTATCACTCCAGCTAAGCACCAGCTTGGGGGCATGGAAGTGGAAGGCGAAATCATGCGCCATCTGGCCAATCACCTGTTCACGCGGAGGCAGCCCTATCTGTTCGCGCATTGTCGCATTCAGCCAGGGGTCTGGAGTCAATCCGGCTGGCCAGCAGCCTTCGGTTAAGCCACCAAGCACAACCATGTCAAATGATTGCAGCCGTGCATCACTGGGCTTCAAGATAGAAAGTCGTGGATGCACGGCTTCCGGGCGGTAACAGGCATTGCTAAGCAACAGGTTAAACAATTCGGGGTAGCGTGCAGTAGGGATGGTGCCAAAGACACTAGCGGCACTCAGCAACTCGGTGAGGAACTGGGCGGTGTGTTTTCCACTTTCCCCTTCCCACAGACGGACACTTCCCTCCTGCTCATGCGTTGTGGCCAATGCTTCCGCCAGGGCAATATGGGCGGTAAGCAGGGCATCAAAGGCAGCCTCTTCCTGTGTGAACATCGCTATAAACGGAGCGCATACGGTTTCAAGCTGCGCAAACCAGGCAGTAAGTGCAACATTTTCCGTTGCAGCCAGTGCCTGGGTGATACTGCCAAGGCCAGGGGCCAACCGCACGCCACGCAACACGGCTATTTCTAAGGCGCGCACCTGCTGCTGGAATTGCCAGGGTTCCATAGCTGCCGCCGCAAATGGGTGTTTGAGTAAAGAAAGCAGCGGTATAGGCGCAGCTTCCGCTTCCACCATAGCAAGCAGCAAGTGCAGGAACGTGCCAGACGGTGTGGCTTGCAGCGCACAGCCTGCGCTATCGTGAACGGTAATATCCCAGTGCTGCATCAATGCCGCCACCCGTGTTGCCAGGTTGCGTTCAGCCGTGATGAGGGCTACACGCGCCCCTGGCACTTCCAGTGCCTCACGTAACGCACAGGCAATGGCGGCCGCTTCCTCCTGAAGGCTTGGGCTTTGCAGCGTGTGGATGCCTGCTAGTGCTTTAGCTGGTATGCTCTCCAGTGCTTGCCAACTATCACTGCTTGCTGCTGGGCGCAACACTTCCCTGACCAGCCATGTACGGGCTGCATGCATATGCATAGCCGGGGTTTCATACCAGGGCATAACATCTTTAGGCAAACACTGCACCCTCTCAAGCAACCGTTTTATCTGCCATTCTGGATGAGTGGGGGGGAGTTGTTGCCAGTCTGCCACCTCCATCCCCTTATCTAGCATAGGAAGCACCACCACCCCTTGTGGCAACATCGCAATAGCCGCAAGTAGCGTAACCATACTTGCATTACTACCGGTAAGGCCAGCAGCAATAATAGGGTGCGCTGGGGGCTGGCTGGCAAATACAGCACATTGCGCCGCAAGCATCAGCCTGCGGCGTTCCGCCGGTGTAACAAGGCCTCGCGCACTTAACCAGGCAGGCCACTCATTGCCAAGCAGATGGAAAAACCGTAAGGTAGGTTCAAAATGCTTACGTAGCGCAGCAGGCACCGCATGCTCAAGCGCAGCAATCTCCACCTCTTCGCTGTATAATTCCGCTAGAAAGCGGGCCAGTTCATCCGCCAGCTCTACCGCCTGGGTAATATCCTGGGTACAGCCCTCTATATGGATGCGCTGCGCCAGGTGAAGCTGCTGTTCAAGCAGCGGGATTGCTGGCAAAATGGCCTTTCCTTGCACGCTAGCACGAAACAGCAAGGCCTTTTCCTCAATAGCGGTAATCGGAACGATAGTGGGCAAGAGCAACGCGGTACCGTTACTATGCTTCAAGAAACATTCGCGCACGGCATTACATAAGGCAGTGTCGGGTAAAAGCAGAGTGATGGAAGGAAGGATGCCCGCATCCATCCCATAACGCGCAATAATCCCTTGTACCAGCGTATCGGCAAAGGAAACCGTGGGGGGAATGGTGAAGAGATGAGGTGACTGCATTCCCTCTCCTAGCTTCTCACGCATTCCCGGAAACAGGCGAGAACCGTGCCATATCAATACCTATAGCATTCGTGGTAGTTATCCATTTATGCATATAGTCGGTGTCAAATACCAGCCGTTCTGTTGCTGGTGCTACAATCCAATTATTATCATATACTTCCTGGTCTAATTGCCCAGCACTCCAGGAGGCATGACCAAGGGCTAGCAACGATTTGCGTGGGCCTTTACCAGACATGACATCTTTCACCATATCCATATCGGTACTAATACCAATAGACCCGCCAGGGGTATCATCGGTATAGAGGATAAATCCGCAACGCGGCTCTACAGGGCCTCCGTAATAGACGGGGGTGTTGCGCTGTTTAACCCGCATTTTCAAATGGCTGAATAAAGTGGAATAATAGGTATCTTTCAAGGTGTTGTTAATAATCAACCCTGTTGCGCCATCCTCATCATGAGATAGCACATACACCACCGAACCCGCAAACTCTGGGTCATGTATCAACGGAGTGGCCACCAACAGTTTACCGGTTAAATAACCTTGGGTCAGTAGATGGGTTAAAATATTATCTTCAATCAAGCGAAGTTGCGAATGTTTCATAGGATAGTATAACCTCAGTGTTAGATGCTCCCGAGTTTTTGGGTAAGCTGTAAATATTCTTCAGCATGGGTGGTATAATTCTGTTCAGAAATAGCAATGAAGGCCCTTTCTTCTTCCGTCATCATGCGGAAGAAACGAGCGGGGTTGCCAGCCCAGATTTCTCCCTTCTTAATGCGCTTGCCTGGCGGCACTAATGCCCCAGCTGCCACCATACCGCCACTTTCCACCACCACCCTATCCATCAGGATTGCCCCCATACCGATAAAACAATCATCTTCCAGGGTGCAGGCATGCAGCAGTACCTTATGCCCTATAGTAATGCGGGAACCAATATGGGTGGGATAGCCATTACGAGTAACATGGATCACCGTGCCATCCTGAATATTGGTGCGTTCACCAATCGTTACCGCTGCAACATCGCCCCGAATCACGCAGTTAAACCAGATACCGGACTTGCTACCAATCGTGACATCGCCAATAATCCGGCAACCATCGGCAATAAACGCATCCTCCGCAATGCGAGGGAACGTATCAAAATAGGGCAGAATCGACGACATAGCACTCTTCTCCTTCTAAAAAAACTGGCATGACAAATAAAAGAGTATTGGACACACGCTGTCAAGCACTATGAACTCCCTCCCCCTCACAGGAGGGAGAGAATATATGGTACTCATGACACAATGTATTGAATACTCTCCGAAATAATGGTTCAAGCCGCCAAAAAACTGAAGTTAAGGGAACATGGGAATCATATCAAGAGCGGTCAGTTCTGGCAAGCCAAGCAGAATATTCATATTCTGCACCGCTTGACCAGAAGCACCTTTAATAAGATTATCAATGACGGATACAACTATCACCCTATCTGGTGTTGAACTTTCAAACACGCCGATTTTACAGCGGTTACTGCCAACCACTTCCCGCGTAGACGGCGTGTGGCCTGGGGGAGCAATCTGGATAAAGGGCTCGTCATGATAGCATTCTATCAACATATTTCGCACATCCTGCACCGTCTTGCCTTTCGCAAGTTTGATATAGAGCGTGGAAAGCATCCCACGGCTCATCGGCACCACCTGCGGCGTGAAATGGATATGCAGAGGCGCACCCGCCGCCCGTGAGAGCACCTGCTCTATTTCGGGAATATGCCGGTGGTTACAAATACTATAGGGTTTAATATTCTCATTGATTTCACAGAATAAATTACCCTGTTTTGCACTTCTTCCTGCCCCTGTTGCGCCCGATTTGGCATCGACAATAATATCATCCTTCTCTACGATCTGGTATGAAAGCAGTGGCACAAGCGGCAATAACACCGACGTAGGGTAACAGCCTGGGCAGGCAATGAGCGATGCTTTCCGGATCTTCTGCCGATAAATTTCACTGAGGCCATACACCGCCTTTTTCTGCAAAGACGGAGCATAATGTTTACCATACCATTCTTCATAGACTGGAATATTATGTATCCTGAAATCGGCTGATAAATCAATCACTTTCAAATGTTCAGGCAGGGTTGCCACAATCTGTTGTGACATGCCATGCGGCAGACAGCAAAAGACAATATCAACATTATCCCAATTGGCATCAGACATATGGACAACGTCTGGCAGGGAAAATCCAGCCAGATGAGGATAAATCGCATCCACGGCCTGGCCTGCGCTGCTTTCAGCAATCAGGCTCACAATCGTGACAGCCGGATGGTTATAAAGCAGCCGAATGAGATCAGCACCGGTATATCCGCTGGCACCAATAATGGCAATACGTGCTTTAGAAGAGGAATGTAGCATAGCAATTAGTTGAGGATTATTGTGTAGAAAAAATTTATATTAACCTCAGTTTTGGATAAGCGCGGCTTTCCAAAACTGGCATGATATTGAAAAATAATGTCAAAAAGCGTCGTTTTTGCCATTATTTTAAATTAATAATAACGTTAATTCTATGATATGAAGCCAAAGGCTTCCTATCATAGTGTAATAATACACTCAAAATAATGGTTCAAGCCGCCTTGAATCATTATTTTTCAAATAGTTGACAGTTTTGGATAAGCGCGGCTTATCCAAAACTGAGGTTATATTACTATGCCGTATGATTCCATTCATGGTCAAGAGTAATCAAGCAGGACAAGGGGAAAAATAATGAAGGCGATTGAAATACAGAACAACAGCTTACTTCTGGGGGAGCGCCCCATACCTTCGCTGAAGCCAGGAGAGCTGTTAATAAAGGTGGGGGCGGCAGGCCTGAACCGTGCCGATCTCTTCCAGGTGCAGGGTAGTTACCCACCGCCTCCAGGGGCATCGGATATTCCAGGGCTGGAGGCAGCCGGAGACATTGTAGACATGGCGGAAGGAGTGGAAGGCTTCCAGATTGGCGACAAGGTAACGGCACTGCTGGAGGGGGGTGGTTATGCGGAATATGTCGCCGCCCCTGCCACGCAAGTGCTACCTATTCCCGCTGGGCTTTCACTGATGGAAGCCGCCGCATTGCCGGAAGCCTGTTTCACAGTCTGGTTAACTATGGTGGAGAAAGCAGGATTAACGGCCGGGGAATCGGTGCTGCTACATGCAGGAGCAAGCGGCATTGGCACTATGGCGATTCAATGCGCCAAAATGCTGGGAGCAACGGTATTTGTTACTGCCGGCAGTGCCAGAAAATGTGCAGCCTGCTGCACGCTTGGTGCCGACAGGGCGATCAACTATCATGAAGAGGATTTTGTCACTGTAATACAGGAACTCACCGAAGGAAGAGGAGTGCGGGTGATCATTGATACGATTGGGGGAAGCTATATTGCACGTAACCTGCAATGTCTGGCCTATGGTGGGATGATGATAAGCCTGGCATTCTTGCAAGGGGCAAGGATTGAGGCAAATATGGGGATATTACTGCGCAAGAACCTTAGCTGGCTAGGCAGCACACTCCGCTCGCAACCCGTGCAACGGAAGGCGAAACTGGCAGCCTCGCTACGCACCCATCTCTGGCCCGCTATTCTACAAGGAAAAATATCCCCCGTAGTGGACAGGGTGTTTCCCTTCGCCGAAGTGGCTAAAGCGCATAGGGTAATGGAGAACAACCAAAATATCGGCAAGATCGTGCTCAGCCTGACAACACCGTAATGCTACCTCCTCTAGCAGGCTCTGGAAAAGGTTGGTGGAGAATTACGGTTCTTAACGCTTTCTTAATAGTTATGTGTGTTAATATAACCTCAGTTTTGGATAAGCTTTGCTTATCCAAAACTGACATGTTATTGAAAAATAATGTCAAAAAGCGTCGTTTTTGCCATTATTTTAGATTAATAATAACATTAATTCTATGATAGGAAGCCAAAGGCTTCCTATCATAGTGTAATAATACACTCAAAATAATGGTTCAAGCCGCCTTGAATCATTATTTTTCAAATAGTTGACAGTTTTGGATAAGCTTTGCTTATCCAAAACTGAGGTTAATATACTGCTCACAGTTCAAGAATTGGTTAGGTTGCAATGTGAGCAGACTATACTTGAGTGCAAGAAACGCAAAAATAAGGTCTATACTGAAACACTCTTCAAGTGGTTTTAGTATAGCGTGGTATTTCTATTAAACCTATGCGAGGCATGTATAATGCGATATAGTAATAGTGTTCCGGCTGTTATAATACTGGGTTTTGTGACAGCCTGTAGCTCAACGGCCATCAAAACCAGTGAAATTGACCAGATTCAAGCAAATTGCGGGAATGTAGACCAGACAATGTCTATGCTTGAAGAGCAAAAAGACGGTGCATTGGCGCGGTTCACGTCAGGAGTGCGATCCGTAGTGCCTGTGAGTGCTGCTATTAATATCGCCAAAGGTGACTATAAAGAAAATGTACGTATCGCCACAGGCAAAAAAGAAGAAAGAATTAATGCCAAGCTTCAGGAACTTGCCGCCTATAAAGCGGAGTGCCAGCGAGCAGGATATTAGACCCCTTTGCGTTCTGGTAGTAATAGCCTTTCTACCCGTTCTCCTTTTAATAGATGCTGCTCGATAATCTCATCTACATCTTCACGGCTGGCGTAACTATACCATGTGCCTTCGGGGTAGATAACCAAGGTGGGGCCATATTCGCAACGATCGAGGCAGCCGGCATTATTCACACGCAAACGCCTGGTTCCTAGTTCTTTGCAGCGTGCTTTCATATAATCACGTAACGCTTCTGCTCCTTTCTCCGCACAGCAACCACGTGGGTGCCCGGCCTCACGTTGGTTGGTGCAGCAGAAAATATGGGTATCGAAATATAGATTGCCTTTCATTTAATCGCGCAACTCTTCCCAGAACTCTTTCACTTTGCTGAAGAACCCTTCTGTTTCCGGGTTTGATTTCTCTTCGCTCAGCTCGTCAAATTCCTTTAGCAGTTCTTTCTGTTTCTTCGTTAAATTCACGGGTGTTTCAATGGTGACATGAATATACATATCGCCCCGATTGCGGGAATGCAGCACACTCATACCTTTGCCTTTCAGGCGGAACTGGTCGCCGGTTTGGGTGCCAGCCGGAATGGAAATCTTAGAGCGCACCCCATCAAGCAACGGCACTTCCACCGAGCCACCCAGCGCAGCCGTTACCATAGTAATCGGTACTTTACAGTGAATATTGGCACCATCACGTTTGAAGAAATGATGTGGGCTAACCGCAATGAAGATATATAAATCCCCCGGTGCACCGCCACGGATACCCACTTCCCCTTCGCCAGAAAGCCTAATGCGCGTACCTTCTTCTACACCGGCAGGAATGGAAACCGATACGGTTTTTTCTTTACGCACTCGCCCTTGGCCATCACAAGTTTTACAGGGGGTTTTAATGACCTTACCATTGCCCTGGCAGCTATGGCAAGTGCGTTCAACGGTGAAGAACCCTTGCTGCATACGCAGGCGGCCACTGCCGTGACATGTCACGCAAACGATAGGCTCCGCACCATCAGCACTGCCAGTGCTGTTGCAGGTTTCGCAGGCGGCAGATGTGGTGAATTGGATAGATTGTTGCTTTCCTTTGAAGGCTTCTTCCAACGAAATTTCCAGGTTATAGCGCAGGTCAGAGCCACGGTTACGGGCATTGCCTCCGCCCTGTTGGCTGTTTGTGCCCATAAAGTCACCAAACAAGTCGCCAAAAATATCGGCAAAGTTCGCGGCCTGCTCATATCCGCCATGCCCGCCATTGGCAAAGGCAGCATGGCCATAGCGGTCATAGGCAGCGCGCTTCTGCTCGTCGCGCAGCACATCATAGGCTTCAGACACTTCCTTAAATTTATGTTCAGCTTCTTTGTCGCCCTGATTGCGGTCAGGGTGATATTTCATGGCCAGGGAACGATAGGCTTTTTTCAGCTCGTCATTGGTTGCGCTTTTGGAAACGCCAAGAAGGGTATAGTAATCGGCTTTGGTCATTTTCAATAGAGTTTAGAGTTTAGAGTGTAGTGGTTAGCGGTTAGTGAAATCAGCATGTCATTCCACTCACCACCAACCACTAACCACTTTTTTTATGATCCAGTTTTCTGATCTTTGATTTCCTCAAAATCAGCATCAACCACCTTGCCTTCACCTTCATCAGAAGCAGCTTCGGCAGCCTCAGGAGCACCGGCAGTTTCCTGCTGCGCCTTATAGATAGCCTCGCCCATTTTCATGGAAGACTGCATCAGGCCTTCCGTTTTTTCTTTAATGGCCTCACTGTTTTCACTTTCCAACGCGTCTTTCAGTGCGGTAATATCACGCTCAATCGCGTCTTTATCGCTGGCAGCAATGGTATCGCCATATTCCTTGAGGCTTTTTTCTGTCGAATAAATCAGGCTATCTGCCTGGTTTTTCGCTTCAATCAGTTCTTTCCGTTTTTTATCTTCACTGGCATGGGCTTCAGCGTCTTTTACCATCTGGTCAATTTCGCTGTCGCTTAACCCGCCGGAAGCCTGAATGCGGATTTGCTGCTCTTTATTGGTGGCTTTATCTTTGGCCGATACATTAACAATACCGTTTGCATCAATATCAAATGTCACTTCAATCTGTGGCATACCGCGTGGTGATGGTGGAATGCCTTCAAGGTTAAATTGACCCAGTGCCTTATTATCAGCAGCCATTTCGCGCTCACCCTGGAACACGCGGATGGTAACGGCAGACTGGTTATCATCAGCGGTTGAGAATACCTGGCTTTTCTTGGTTGGAATCGTGGTGTTGCGGTCGATTAATCGGGTAAATACACCGCCCAATGTTTCAATTCCCAGTGAAAGCGGGGTAACATCAAGCAGCAGCACATCTTTCACATCACCCTGCAATACACCCGCCTGGATAGCAGCACCAAGTGCCACGACTTCATCGGGGTTTACGCCACGATGTGGCTCACGGCCAAAGAAACTCTTCACAGTTTCAATGACTTTTGGCATACGGGTCATACCCCCCACCAGCACCACATCATCGACCTCACTGGCTTTAATACCAGCATCCTTTAGGGCTTTCTTGCAGGGCTCAATGGTACGAGCAACCAGATCATCCACCAACGCTTCCAACTTAGCACGGCTGAGGCGGAGGTTCAGGTGTTTTGGGCCAGAGGCATCGGCGGTGATATAGGGCAGGTTCACCTCGGTTTCCATGCTGCTGGAAAGCTCAATCTTGGCTTTTTCGGCGGCTTCTTTCAGGCGTTGCAGCGCGAGAGGATCTTTTTTCAGGTCAATGCCGGATTCTTTCTTAAATTCATCACTTAAATATTCCAGCAGGCGCATATCAAAATCTTCACCACCCAGGAATGTATCGCCATTGGTAGATTTTACTTCAAACACACCATCGCCAATTTCCAGGATAGAGACATCGAATGTACCGCCCCCTAAGTCATATACGGCAATAGTTTTGCCTTCCGCCTTATCCAGCCCATAAGCAAGAGCCGCAGCGGTAGGTTCGTTGATGATACGCAACACTTCGAGTCCTGCAATTTTTCCGGCATCTTTAGTCGCCTGGCGCTGGGCGTCATTGAAATAGGCAGGCACGGTGATAACGGCCTGGGTCACTTTCTCGCCCAGGAAGTTTTCAGCAGTTTCCTTCATTTTTTGCAGCGTAAAGGCACTAATCTGGCTCGGAGAATATTTATCCCCCTGTACTTCCACCCAAGCGTCGCCATTATCGGCGTTAACGATTTTATACGGCACCAATGCCTTGTCTTTCTCGGTCATCGGATCCTTATAGGTACGACCGATCAAACGTTTCACGGCAAAGATCGTGTTAAGTGGGTTGGTAACGGCCTGACGTTTTGCAGCTTCCCCGACCAATTTCTCGCCGGAATTGGTAAAAGCCACAATAGAAGGGGTGGTGCGTCTTCCTTCTGCATTTTCAATAACGCGTGGGTTTTTGCCTTCCATGATGGCAACGCAGGAATTTGTCGTTCCTAAATCAATACCTATAACTTTGCTCATGCTTTCCTCTTAAATGTCGTAAGTGAACCAGTGCCTTCCCCCTGCTCCAGGGAAATATGCGTGCTGAAATCGTTCGTGTTTTGCTTCCATGCCACGATAGGACACAGATCATACAGGGATATATAGGTAGATTTTCACGGTATGCAACACCCTTTGTAGAGTTTTTTCTTTAATTGTTTATTTTCATTATTTTATGGGGTATATGAGTGGAGAGAGTCTGGAGTCTAGAGTCTGGAGTCTGGTGGGGGCTTTGAGTTCACTTTGTTCACACGTTAAATATAAAATAATTGTGAGCGTAGCGAACACTGAAATCACTAGACTCCAGACTCCAGACTCTCGTAAAGAACCATAACATCAAAGGATATACACCAATGGAAGCGATAAAATCAGCCATTCCTCCTGTTCACCGTGAAGGGTATTATTTCATTTTTATTTTTGCCGCAGTATCATTGCTGCTAGGGGCATTTGTGGCACCACTAGGGTGGATTGGGGCGGTGCTTACCTGCTGGTGTATTTATTTTTTCCGTGATCCAGAACGGGTAAGCCCGCTAGGTGAGCAGTTGGTGCTGAGCCCAGCAGATGGGGTGGTGCAGAAAATTGAGCGCGCCACAGTGCCACCGGAACTGGAGATGGGAGAAGTGGAGCGTACGCGCATCAGTATTTTCCTGAATGTGTTTAATGTGCATGTAAACCGCTGTCCGGCTAAAGGGAAAATTACTGCACTCCATTATCATCCAGGCAAGTTCTTGAATGCATCGCTCGATAAAGCCAGTGTGCATAATGAACGCCAGTCGGTGCTTATGGTCACGGAAGAGGGCAAAGAAATCGTGTTCGTGCAGATTGCTGGGCTGATTGCCCGCCGTATTGTCTGTAATCTAGAAGATGGTCAGCAGGTGCAGGGGGGTGAACGTTTCGGGATTATCCGTTTTGGCAGCCGTATGGATGTTTATCTACCCGAAGGGGTAAGCCCGTTGGTGACAGTAGGCCAGACGATGATCGGCGGCGAAACGATACTGGCAGATTTGCACAATGTTGAAGCACAACGCCTGGGTGAGGTACGGTAATGGCGGATGCTGGAAAGCTTGATTCCCAGCCAGTGGGGATGCGGAAGTTCCTGCCGATCAGTCGGTTGTTCCCGAATATCGTCACGTTGATGAGCTTATGTGCTGGGCTTTCTTCGTTACGTTTTGCCTTGCTTGGCCATTGGGAAATGGCGGTAACGGCCATTCTGGTTGCTGCCGTTATTGACGGGATGGATGGCAGGCTGGCGCGGCTCCTGAAAGCTACCAGCGTATTTGGCGCACATCTGGATTCCCTGGCGGATTTTGTCAATTTTGGCGTGGCTCCTGCTTTGGTGCTCTATCTCTGGCAGGTGAATGAAACACCCATTCGGGGATTGGGCTGGGCGTTGGTGCTGTTTTTCAGCATTTGCTGCGCGATACGGCTTGCCCGTTTTAATACCGATCTTGAAAATGAAGAACGGCCAGAATGGATGGATCGGTTTTTCGTCGGCGTTCCAGCCCCGCTTGGTGGCATGTTGGTAGTGCTGCCGATGATGTTACAGTTCCAGTTTGGCTATGGGTTCTTTATGCTGCCTGCCTATCTTTGCCTGCATATGGCGGTGATTGGGTTATTAATGGCCAGCCGTATTCCAACATTCTCTATTAAGAAGATTGTAATCCGCCGTGAATATGTATCGCTGGCACTGGTAATTGCCGGTTTCTTGATAGCTACCTTGATTATTCAACCCTGGCTAGCACTGCTTTGTATTGGCGTGGCCTATGCGGCCTCTATTCCATTTAGTTGCGCATATTTTGTGTACTTGAAGAAAAAGGGCGGGTAGGGTTATTTGCCTTTCGGTGAGGAGCATCGTAGTTTCATTATCAGGATAGTAGATGCAAGCAGCAGCGTGATGCTGTTGGCAACAATCATCGGGCGATAATGCAGCAAGATGCCATAGGCTAGCCAGCACGCCACCCCTGCGGAGAACATAATATACATCCACAGGGAGATACCCTCGGTGTTACGGGTGCGAATGACTTTTACCGCTTGTGGCACAAAGCTGGCTGTGGTTAATATGGCCGCCATAAAACCAATAATTTCTGTTATATTACTCATTTTTCTAATACCAAACGCACTGTTATGACGTCATATCACCAAAAAGCATTACTTCCTGCCGGGTTTCATGATCTATTACCTGAAGAAGCCGCCTTCAGCGATGCTATTGCAGCGACACTTACCGCCTGTTTTTCCCAGTATGGCTATCATTATGTAAGCCCCCCGCTGATGGAGTTTGAGAGCAGCCTGCTTGCTGGGCAAGGCAAAGCACTCACCGACCAAACCTTCCGCCTGATGGATCCGCATTCCCACCGTATGATGGGCGTGCGCCCTGATATCACCATGCAGGTGGTGCGCATTGCCACCACGCGCCTGAAGAACTCTCCTTTGCCTATCCGCCTATCTTATGCCGGGCCGGTACTGCGGGTGAAAGGCACGTATTTATACGGTGAACGTCAACTGACACAGGCAGGGATCGAGCTAATCGGCGCAGAAAATGCGGTGCTTGCCAATGCAGAGGTGATTATCACCGCCCTTGACGCTCTTGCCACGGTGGGTCTTACCGAATTATCGGTGGATTTCAACCTGCCCGGCCTTGCTGCTATCTTACTGCATCACGCCGGATTTGATAGCCCAACGCGTCATATATTACAACAAGCTTTACATAAAAAAGATACAGCACACGTAGCAGAGCTGGCAGGCGAACATGCGCCTTACCTGCTTTCTCTGCTAACCCCCACAGGTGATACAGCCAAAACCCTGGCGTTACTTACCCGTGACACCATGCCGGAAGAGGCCAGAATACTGGCTGAGAACCTTAACAAAGTGATAGAGCAGGTGCAGCAGGCACAGCCGGATGTGTGCCTGACTGTTGATCCGCTCGAATATCGTGGGTTTGAGTATCATACCGGCATTGGCTTCTCGCTCTTTTCCCGCAAAATGGCCGCAGAAGTCGGGCGCGGTGGGCGTTATGTCATTGAAACGGAAGAGGCGGCCGATGAAGCAGTAGGGGTAACGCTTGATGTCAACACGCTGCTCCGCATTCTCCCCAGCCCCGCCCGTAAAGCGCAGGTCTTTGTTCCGGCAGGAGTACCCTATGCAGACAGTGCCCGCTTGCGCGCTGAGGGGCTGGTGACGCTGCACGGGCTGGAACCGGGGCGGGATGCATGGGAAGAGGCAAAACGCATGAACTGTGACTATCTGTTTCATAATGGAAAGCTGGAGAAACTATCCTAAATGCCTGCCCTATCTACTACACTAATTACCGGGGCAAGCAGCGGCTTAGGGGCGGCACTGGCGCATGAATATGCGGCTCCCGGTATGCGGCTTCTGCTTACGGGCCGGAACCTGGCTCGGCTGGAGGAGGTGGCGGTTTCTTGCCGCAACAAAGGGGCAATAGTGGAAACTGTCTGCCTGGATGTGTGTGATAGCAAGGCACTTGCCGGTTGGATAGAGAAAATGGACAACCATACCCCGATTGACCGGGTGATTGCCAATGCCGGGATTTCCGGTGGCACTGCTGACGGCTTGGAAAGTGATGCCCAGACGCGCGCTATCATAGCAACCAACCTGGACGGGGTGTTAAACACCCTGTTACCGCTTGTTCCCCGTATGCAGCAGCGTCAATCTGGGCATATTGTGATTATCAGTTCACTAGCCGGTTATCGCGGCCTACCCAGCTCACCCGCCTATTCAGCCAGTAAAGCTGCCGTAAGAATCTATGGCGAGGCACTGCGCGGTTTGCTGATGAAAGACCAGGTGCAGGTGACGGTAGTCACGCCTGGCTATATCACCACCCCAATGACCGATGTCAATGATTTCCCCATGCCCTTTATTATGCCTGCCGAGAAAGCCGCCCGCCTGATCCGGCAGAGGCTTGAAAAATACCCGGCACGCATTGCGTTTCCTTTTCCGTTATATGCACTGATATGGCTGCTTTCCTGCCTGCCCCCGGGGCTCACTGATCCACTTTTTGCACGACTGCCAGGGAAGAAGAATGGTTAGTAAACCCTAAACCCCAGACTCCATTTTTCCATCCACAATCTTCACAATCCTGTCCGCCGTTTCCGCAAAATGCGGGTCGTGCGTTACCATAATCACGGCTTTCTGGTGGTCTTTCACCAGGCTGTGCAGCATATCCTGCACAACGGCACTAGAGGCAGTATCAAGATTACCGGTAGGTTCATCGGCCAGTATCAGGCGCGGCTCGTTTGCCAGTGCGCGGGCAATGGCCACACGCTGGCTCTGGCCACCAGAGAGCTGTTTAGGCAGTTTATGCATCTGCTCGCCAAGCCCAACATGGGTGAGAAGTTCTGCCGCCCGATTGCGGATAGCAGCAGGAGAAAGCCGCCCCAGCCGCTGCATGGGGAGCATGACATTTTCCTGCGCGGTAAATTCCGGCAACAAGAAATGGAACTGGAATACAAACCCGAGTTCTGCCAGTCTCGCATGGGCAAGTTGAGTGTCGCTATAGGTAGAAATATCGGTGCCGTTTAACCAGATACGGCCACTACTTGGGGTGTCAAGCAGGCCAAGCAGATAAAGCAGTGATGATTTTCCCGAACCCGAAGGGCCGGTGATCGCCACAAATTCGCCCGGTTCTACAGTCAAGTCGACATCTTTCACCAGCGTCACCGGTACTTCGCCTTTCAGACGTTTAGTGATATGTTCCACCCGGATGACGGCCGTCATTATAACCCCCGCAATATGTCAACAGGTTGCACCGCCGCGCCTTTGCGGGCAGGCAGTAGCGCAGCAAGCACTGAAGCCACCATGGCAAAGCTAGCGGCAATGGCAAATTGCGTTAAGCCCCAGTCTATCGGCATCTGGATCACTTCCGTACTGCCAGGTGGTTTAAACCGCACCTGCATTAAGGCCAGCATCAAGGCACTGCCAAAAGGAAGCCCAGCCATACAGCCAATTAGCCCCAATATGGTGCCCTGTATCACAAAAATGCGCTTAATATCGCTTGCCTCAAAACCCATGGATTTCATAATGGCAATATCACGGTGTTTTTCCATTACCACAGTGGAAATAACGTTATAAATCCCAAAAGCCGCCACCACCAGCACCGCACTTACCACCGTATACATAATAATATTACGGATGGTGAGCGTGCTTAGAATATCCTGCGAGGCTTCCTGCCATGATACTGCCTTATAGCCTATATCGGCTTCAATCTGGGCGGCTTTCTCACGGGCAGTATCGGGGTTGGGTAGTTTGATAATAATCGTGTTGGCGCGGCTAGGGCGGTTGAGGAGTGCCTGCACACGCTTCAGCGATATAAATACCTGATGTTCATCATAATCGGCCCGGCCGGTGCGGAATATACCGAGAATCTTGAAAGCACGCACCTGCCCGGTGGTAGCGGCAATAGTGATGGTGTTACCCCGTTCCAGCGAGAGTTTGCGTGCCAGTTCCGCTCCAATCACAACGCCATCAGGGTTGGCAATCAAATTCTCGATCGTACCCTCTATCATGTAATTTTCAATGGTGGAAACGTGTTGAATTTCCTCCGGGTTCATGCCATAGAGCGTGACAGCCACATCTCTCCCCGCAAAGCTGATTAAACCTTGCCCGGAAAGCACCGGCGCGACGATCACCCCCTGTTGCCTGCGCAGTCTAGTAAGAATCTGCTCGTAGCCACGTATGCCTCGCGTTTCAGTGAGCGGCTTGATGCGGTGCATTTCTACAGCTGCATGCGGATAGAGCTGGAAGAGAGGCTGCGGGCGTGGGTTGCGGAATTCATCAACAATCGTGATATGGGGAGAGTTATCAATCAGTCGCCGGATAAAATCTTTCTGCGAGCCTTGCATTAACGAAGAAATGGCCAGAAAAAACGCAACACCAAGCACAATCCCCAGTAGCGACACGATGCTTGAACGTTTGCGCGCCAGCAGATGCTTGAGGGCAATGGTGAGCAGCAGCTTCATCTGGCCGCCTCTGAAAGTTTTATATGCACCCGCTGGCCTTCTTTGAACTTATCTGAGGGGTTCAGTACGATAGTATCATTTGGTGCAAGGCCTGAGAGAATTTCCACCTGCTCCAGCCCTTCAATGCCAGTTGTAACCGCCTGTTGCTTCAGTGTGTCCTGTTCTACCCGCCAGACATGATGATTTTCAACGCTGCCTGCTGGCACAAGCAGGGCGTTATCGTGCTTGTTGATGATGATATTGGTTTCTGCCGTCATCCCAATTAACAGCGGCACTTTCCCCACAAATGTGACGCGTACACGGTAGCTGCGCGCAATCGGGTCGCCTTTCGGGGTGATGCTTTCCACCTTGCCGTGGAAAATTGCGTTAGGGAAGGCATCAGCACGGATTACCACCTCCTGCCCTGGCTTGACTTTAGCAATATCTTCCTCATCCACTTCAGCGGAAATGCGTAAAGGAGCGCAACAGGAAAGCCAGAATACCGGCTGGTTGGCAGGAATCAGCTCGCCTATTTCTCCATCACGGCGAATGATGTGGCCATCGGCTGGTGCTAGCAGCTTCAGATAACCCGCTTCTGCTTTTGCCTGGTTTAGTGCCGCCACAGCCGCCCGCATATCCGCTTCAGCACGGTCTAATTCTTCCTTGGAAATAAAATGCTTGGCTGCTAAGGCCTTATTGCGTTCATAGGTTGATCTGGCATAATCGGCTTTGGCTTGCAACTGCACAATAGATTGCTGTAAATCGCTATCTTCCAGTTGTGCCAGCACCTGGCCTTCTTCCACCTCGCTGCCCTCATCCGTGTGGAGTGCCGTCAGGCGGGCGGTAGTCCTGGCGGCAATTGGCAGCATCACCGTCGCCTCCACCGTGCCTGTTGCATAGACGGCTTCAATAGCAGTGCCTTGCACGGGCTGTGTAACGGTGACGGATGCCACAAAAAAGAAGCGGGTTGCTGCCCATAAGGCAATAGCCGCCAAAGGCAGGCCTATCAACGCCATAAGGGCATATTTTTTCTGCATGAGCCTGCGCGCTCCTTTCGCTGGTGGTTGGGTAGTAGGCGCAGTGTATACCTATCTTCATGCCTCTTTCAACCCATTCTTCCCGCAAGATGGGTATATTTTCTACAAGATATTACCGTTTTTTTATAAAAACCTGGCTACTATGCAAAAAAAACTTGAAAACCACCTGTAATGCCGGTATGGATTCATAGAAATAATGTAACATATGTTCCTTCTGAAGAACACATGTTCGTGGCTGGGTAGCAAAGTGGTAATGCCGTGGACTGCAAATCCGCTACGCGCCGGTTCGATTCCGGCCCCGGCCTCCATCCTTCTGTACTTAATGAACAGGGATTTCTGTGAGCATACACTCCTTTTCTTGCCGCGCACTCCTGTTGGCGTGCCTGTTCTTTTCCTCTGTCTTGCAGGCTGCTCCCAGTTCGTCGTCTGGTTTTCATAACCCGCTGGTAGATGCGGCTGATCATGGTAATATCGCTGAGGTGCGGCGGTTGATGAGAGAGGGCATGCCTGTCGATAGCCGGGGTGATGTTGGGGTAACAGCACTAATGCGTGCCTCACTGAAGGGCTATACCGACGTGGTTGCCGCCTTGCTTGAAGCCGGGGCCGATATGGATGCCGTTGATCTGGGCGGGGCGAGTGCCTTGCATCTGGCTGTTCGGCGAGGTAATGTTGATATTGTGAAGTTGTTGTTGCAAGAAGACGCCCTGGTTGACATCCCTGATAATGAGGGATGGACACCGCTAATGCGCGCATCGGTCGAGCATAAATCCGAAATAATGCCGGTATTGCTGGCGCAGGGTGCCGATCCGCTGAAAGTGAATAATTGGAAAGAAAATACGTTTACGTTGGCGATAAAATCTAACGATCCGGCAACACTGGCATTGTTGGTAGATAGCCCGCATTTTGCTAAACTTTCGGCTGCGCAGAAAGCGGCACTACGTGAGGAAGCAGAAGCGCAAGATAACACGCAAATGGTGGCGTTGCTCAGCCCTAAGCCCCCTGCTCCACCTAAAGCTACGGTGGTTGCAACTGCGCCTAAAACAAAGAAACCGGTCTTCGGCTTTTTATCATTTTTTAGTTTTAAGCAGGAATCTGCCCCTCTGGCGATACCGGTTGTGAGCGATGCTGTGGCAAAAACACCAGAAGCTGAGCCAGCAACACCCTCGGAAGCCTCTCCGCCGCTCATGGAGAAGGTAAGTTCTGCGCCACTGCCCGCTCCAGTGGCAACACCAGTGCCAGAAACCGCCCGTATTGCGGTGGGGGAAGCAATACGTGTGCCCGTGAGTGGCAGTAATACGTCCTCTGTGCCAGCCAAACCCGTAGTGCCGGTGGCAACTGCCTTTGCTCCAAGCAATAGCAAATCTCTTAAAAATACCCATTGGCTTCACATTGGGCCTTATGCGAATGAAGCGGCTGCCCTCGCTGCCTATAATGCCGTTAGAACCAATCCTGTTGCAGGTGGCCTGCGTGTGCGTGTGCTCACTTCAGTAGATAAGACGCTGGCCGATGTGTCGTTAAGCCTGGGCCCTACTAGTGTCGAGCAGGCTTCGCGATTATGCGCAGCCTTGAGGGAGCAAAAACGTGATCTTAGCTGTGCAGCCCTAGCGGATTTTGGCAAATCTGTCAGTATGAGTGCTGTGCCCGGTGGCTATGATAGTTATGTGCATCCACACAACCGTGCCAACCCAGCACTTGCTCGTCTGGGGAAATATTGGCTCCAGTTTGGTACGTACTCCAGCGAAGAAAGTGCTGTGGCGGCGCGTGAACTGTTGCTATTGCGCCATAGCAACCTTACGCGTGGCATAGCGTTTGCGATTTCGGTGCCAGATGGCAGCAGCAGCCGTCGCGCAACCTATCGTTTGCGGGGTGGGAAATTTGCTAGCCAAGAGGCAGCAACAACCGCATGTCAGGCGTTTAAACAGCGCGGAGTAGGCTGTATCGTGGTGAGTGGTTAGCGTTTGGTGACTGCTATATTGTCAATCAAGCGACATTTTCCTAGATAGACAGCGGCCAGCAGTCGTGCTGGTGCAGAGAGCGACAGGAGGGGTTGTAAGGTTCGTGCGTCGCGCAGGGCAATATAGTCTATCCTGTTGAAACCAGTGGCTTGCAGGGAATGGGTGGCAGCGGCTACCAGTGCTTCTAACGAACCACCCGCCTGCAATTCACTAGCAATATGCTGTAGGTGATGGTAGAGCGCCGGTGCTATTCCCCGCTCTTCAGCAGTGAGATAGGCGTTACGTGAGGACAGGGCAAGCCCGTCTTTCTCGCGGAAGATGGGGGCGGATATAATCTCCACTGGAATGTTCAAGTCATTTACTAGTTGTTGTATAACCAATAACTGTTGATAGTCTTTCTCGCCAAAGATCGCTATATCTGGCAGTGATTGTAGCAATAGTTTTGTAACCACCAGTGCTACGCCGTCAAAATGCCCAGGGCGGTGTGCGCCACATAGGCCAGCACTTATGCCTGCCACACTGATGCTGGCGCTAAACCCTTCGCTATACATTTCCTCTACGGAAGGGATATAGGCAATATCTACATTATGTTCAGAAAGCTTAGCCAGGTCTTCTATTTCAGGGCGAGGATAGGCAGCCAGGTCTTCTTGTGGGCCAAACTGGCGCGGATTAACAAAAATACTGACTACGACAGCATCCGCCATATTCCTGGCCGTTCTTACCAGCGACATATGGCCTTCATGTAGTGCCCCCATGGTTGGCACAAAGGCTAACTTCCGCTGCTCTTGCTTTAACGGGCGTATGGCCTGGCGTAGGTCTTTAACGGTACGGATAACACGCATAATAGTTTTTTACTTAGATTGCCCTCACCTTAAGCCCTCTCCCTGAGGGAGAGGGAGCAAGCCAGAAGGCACCCCTGCCTGAGGGAGAGGGCTTAAGGTGAGGGTAGGCAAATAATCTTATTCCTCGTTCCTACTGGTAATATCGCGCATCATCGCTTCGCGGATAAGCTCGAAGGCTTTCGGCGCATCGTCCCATCCTATCACCTTCACCCATTTACCTTTTTCCAGGTCTTTGTAATGTTCAAAGAAATGGGCAATTTTTGCAATGAAGGATTCCGGCAAGTCTTTATAGGATTTGATATTATCATAGAAAGGATCAAGCTTGGAGGTAGGCACCGCCAGAATTTTCTCATCTTGGCCAGACTCATCTTCCATCAGCAACACACCAATCGGACGGGCTGCCAACACGCAGCCAGGGATCACGGGCAATGTGCCTACTACCAGCACATCGGCAGGATCACCATCACCGGAGAGTGTATGCGGAATAAAGCCATAGTTACAGGGGTATTGCATGGAGGTATGCAGGAAACGGTCTACAAATACCGCACCAGATTCCTTATCCATTTCATATTTCACCGGGTCACCACCAAGCGGCACTTCAATCACTACGTTCACTTCATGTGGCGGGTTTTTGCCAGCAGCTATCTTGACTAAATCCATTATACTATCCTTTTGATGAGAAGTTTATTACTTAAAGCACTCTATGCAGCGTGCTTAAAAAGTCAACTGCTGTTTCAAAAAAGCCGCACCAACCTGCAATGCTTCGCCATTAATACCATGCCCCAGCCCTCTGACCCTATGCGAAGATACCGGCACATGCGCTACCTCTAATGCCTCCACAGCAGCAGGAAGGGCAGAAGGCGGCACCACCTGATCGGCATCACCATGCACCAGCATCACCGGCGGACGGGCGGTTATATCCTCGTTAAGCCGCGCTGGGGCAAGCAGCGCACCGGAGAACCCTAGCACCCCCGCGCAAGGGGCAGAGCGTCTGAGCGCGGTATGCAGGGCCATCATCGTGCCCTGTGAAAACCCGACCAGTGCCAAGTGGCTATCAGTGAGTGCAAAACGGGCAAGCTGATCGTCAATATAAGCATTTAGTATAGGCTCTGCCTGGCGGATACCCGCAAGCATGGCGGTTTCAGTGCGCTCATAAAGATCAAACCACTGATAACCAAACCCCGCTGCTGCATAAGGGAACGGGGCATTGGGTGAGAGGAAATGCGTATCTGGCAACAAGGGAGCCAGCTCTCCCGCCAGTTCAATTAAATCATGACCATTGGAGCCAAGCCCATGCAAAAATATCACTAGGCTTTGTGCTTTCCTGCCTGATTCTGGTGCTTTTTCTGGACCTTTGAGAGAGGGTTGAGGCATGGAGAATCCTTTGATTAGAGTCTAAAAACCAGATAACCTATAAGCCGGATTCTGTATTTATCATGCGATAAATGGCAGCTATTCATCTAGGGCTGATGTTGCCAACAGCCTCAAGCAACCTACCCGGGCAACTGGATCGGGAAACGACCCTGCCTGCACACGCAGGCGCGCTGCCCCTATTTGGTTTTGCTCCGGGTGGGGTTTTCCCTGCCGCCAATGCTTACACACGGCGCGGTGTGCTCTTACCACACCTTTTCACCCTTACCTGTTACACATAACAGGCGGTATCTTTTCTGTGGCACTTTCCCTGGGGTCGCCCCCGCCGGCCGTTAACCGGCACCCTTTTCCCGTGGAGTCCGGACTTTCCTCTTTTAATACAAAAGCAGCTACCCGGTTATCTGGAGGAGGCATTATAACGACAGCAGCGGGATAGTGCAAGTGCTATCCCGTTGCTTCCGCTTAGGCAACCAGCCCTTGCGCGCTGGCATTGATGGTGGCGGCAATACGGATAGCAGACTGGATACCCAGCTTGCTGATTCCACCCTGCTCCACCTCATGCACGTGCGATTCCATGCACATGCCGCAACCGTTAATGGCAGAAACGGCCAGCGACATCAGTTCAAAATCCACTTTGGCAATGCCGGGGTTGGCAATCACATTCATGCGTAGCTTGGCCGGTAGTTTTTTCAGTTCCGCATCATGCACCAGGTGCAGAAAACGGTAATAGACATTATTCATCGCCATCACCGTAGCTGCCGCCTTAGCTGCCTGCACCACGGCATCTGGCACTTTGGGGCTAGCCTCGCCTAAAAGCGCGTGGATTACCGCCGGGTGGCGAGTGGCATAGGCAGAGGCCAGTGCCACACCGAGTATCTGTTCTTCGGTTAAATCGGGTGCGCCACCTTCGCTTAGCACGGAACCCAGGTTTAACCGTATATCCTTGGCATAATCTGGCAATTGCTCACGTAAGGCTGTCAGATTTTCGGGGAGTTGTGTCATTTTCTTATCTCCTGTAGTTATGTATTAATTCTTACTTGCCCTCACCCTAAGGGAGAGGGGATTTTCGTCGTGCTGCCCCCCCTCCAGGGGTGAGGGTTCCTACCATACTCCCTCCCCCTCCAGGGGTGAGGGTTCCTACCATACTCCCTCCCCCTCCAGGGGGGAAGGTTCCTACCATACTCCCTCCCCCTCCAGGGGGGAGGGTTGGGGTGGGGGAAAACCGCTTACACAGTAATCGTGCTCTCGCCCTTCTGCCAGTTGCATGGGCAGAGTTCATCGGTCTGCAACGCATCAAGCACGCGCAACACTTCCTTCACATTGCGCCCGACATTTAAATCTGTCACCATCACAAAGCGGATGATACCTTCCGGGTCAACAATGTAGGTAGCGCGCTGTGATACGCCTTCTGCCGGATCAAGGATACCAAGGGCACTGCTTAACTCGCGCTTCACATCGGCTAGCATTGGGAAAGGCAAGGTGCTTAACTCTTCTTTATGCTGCCGCCAGGCCAGATGCACAAACTCAGAATCAACACTTGCTCCCAACACTTGCGCATCACGATCGGTAAATTCGTTGTTCATCTTGCCAAATTCAGCAATTTCAGTGGGGCAGACAAAGGTAAAATCTTTCGGCCAGAAGAACACTACCAGCCACTTGCCCGCGTAGCTATTATGGCTTACATCCACAAAGGCGTTATGCACATCGTTAGAAACAGTTGCTTTTAGTGTGAATTCCGGGAATTTTTGTCCTATACCAAGCATGATTATTCTCCTATGATTAGTGTTGTTAACATGCGGATAAGTGTTACTATGCCAGAACAGTTATAATTAATAAAATATATTGTTTTTATTATAATAATTGATATTATCAATTAATGAACCTACGCGATTTACAATATCTGGTTGCCGTAGCCGAGTTGCAGCATTTTGGCAAAGCAGCGGAAGCCTGCCATACCAGCCAGCCAACACTGAGCATCCAGATTAAAAAACTGGAAGAGTATCTAGGCGTGCAGTTACTTGAGCGCAGCAATAAACACGTCATGCTGACAACAGTAGGAGAGGCGGTGGTAGCACGCGCACGGGCAATCCTACACGAAGCCGAACAGATCAAGCAGATAGCCTTATCGGCAAAAGACCCTTTTACCGGCACGTTGACGCTGGGGGCATTCCCTACCCTTGCACCCTATGTATTTCCGTTGTTTGTACCGGTTCTAAGGCAGAATCTGCCAACGCTGGAATTAATGCTGGTAGAGGAAAAAACCGAGCAGCTTCTAGAGCAACTCTATGATGGCAACCTGGATGCAGCACTGATTGCCCTACCGGTGGAGCATTCACAGCTTGAGGCGCAGGAATTGTTCCATGAACCGTTCTGGCTGGCACTCTCTGCCGATCATCCACTGGCAAAATTACCGGAAATTCCACTGGAAAAACTTGCTGATCAGCATATCTTGCTGTTAGATGAAGGCCACTGCCTGCGTGACCAGTCGCTTTCCCTCTGTAACCGCATTGGCAAGGGCGAATCAAATCGCTACCGCGCCACCAGCCTGGAGACATTACGGAATATGATTGCAGCAGGTAATGGCATGACCTTTATGCCGCAACTGGCAGTGCAGGAATCAAGCGAGGCAATACGCTACATCCGCTTTGCCCCGCCTGCGCCTGGCCGCACCATTGCGCTAGTGTATCGTAAATCCAGTGGCAGGAAGCTGTTATTTGACAGGCTGATGGTATTAATGCGGGAAGTATTGATAAGGAAAAACATGCTATGACCCTACAAGGAAAAACAGCGATCATCACCGGTGGTGGCCGGGGGATTGGGGCAGCGGTGGCACTTCGTCTGGCACAAGCAGGGGCACGGGTGATGCTCTTCAGCCGTACCGAAACAGAACTACGGGCAACAGTCGCCAGCATTTGTCAGACAGTGTCAGCAGCAGACGTGGCCTGGCATGTGGGTGATGTCAGCGATGAGAGCGCGGTTGCCGCCCTTTTTGCCGCCACACTTACGCGCTTTGGCCGGGTGGATATTCTGGTCAATGCCGCCGCTGTGATTGGTGTTGCGCAGATTGCTACTATGGACATGGCACTATTTGACCGTATTATGGCAATCAATCTACGCGGTACAGTGCTGTGCTGCCGCGCCGCCTTCCAGCAGATGCAGGCACAGGGTGGCGGTGAGATCATTAATTTCAGCTCACTGGGCGGCATTCAGGGCACGCAGAAATTTGCTGGCTATAGTGCCTATTCCGCCAGCAAAGCGGCTATTGTGGTGCTAACAGAGGCATTGGCAGTGGAAGGCAAGCCCCATCATATACGGGTGAATGCCATTGCACCCGGAGCGGTGGATACTCTCATGCTCAGACAGGCAGCACCTTCCCTACGCACCTCTACCATGCCTGCGGATATTGCCGGAACCGTGCTTTTTTTAAGTGACAGAGCGCAATCACGGGCATTAAACGGAACTATTATTGAGATACATTCTAATGAGTGAACCTATCGTATACCTCACCCGCCGTGCTACTTTCTCCGCGTCACACCGGTTGCACAGCCATGCGTTAAGTGCTGAAGAAAATGCGCGGATATTTGGCAAATGCAACCATCAGAACGGCCATGGGCATAATTATGTGCTGGAAGTGACGCTACGTGGCGCAGTTGACCCAGTAACAGGCATTGTTATCAACCTGGTGGAACTGAAAGACATTATGGAGGAAGCCATATTGTTGCATGTTGACCATCTACATCTGAATATGGATGTGCCGGTATTTTCCCATCTGAACCCAACAGCAGAGAATATGGTGGTGGTATTCTGGCACTGGCTGGAAAAAGCTTTGCCACCTGGGTTACTCTATGAGGTAAAGCTGCATGAGACAGAGAATAATGTGGCAACATATCGGGGGGAATAATGTTTGATATCGCCTGGTCGGAAATACTGGTGATTCTAGTGGTGGCATTCATTGTCATCAGCCCGGAAGACATACCAAAAGTGCTGAAAGCCGCTAAAGGTTGGATAAAACAACTACGCGATTTTAAGGATGAGTGCACCGGCACAATCAACAATATTATTCACGATGCTGAACTACAGCAGGCCAAGGAGGCGTTACAGCAAGAAACAGCCGCCATTAACAGCCGCATCCGCCAGATTGTTGATTTAGAGGGTAATGTGCGGGAAGCTTATGATGTGTCTGATATTCTGCCGGAAAATAAACGCGAAGAGCGTAATGCAGGCGACGAACCTGCTGTTATGCCATAGCTATAATGACGGCTATTGATTGACAGCCGGACGTATGGGCTGCTATAACAGTTGACAGGTGCACTCCCTCCCCCTCAAGGGGGAGGGATTTCATCTTGTACGCGATGTCATGTATTATATTAGCACCTTAGTATACTGCTCACAATTCAAGAATTGGTTAGGTTGCAATGTGAGCAGACTATGCTTGAGTGCAAGCAATGCTGCATAAAGCAGGCATTGCGCGGCATTTCCCCCTGCAATACATCTTTAGATGTATCTAAAGATACATAATGCAGGAACGCAAAAATAAGGACTATACTGAGATTAATCTATCCGATGCTTACCACCATGACACGAGGACGCGTACTTATTATTGCTGGGTCTGACCCTAGCGGTGGGGCGGGTATCCAGGCAGATATTAAAGCGGTGACAGCACTGGGCGGCTATGCAGCAGCAGCACTTACGGCACTCACAGCGCAAAACACGCTGGGAGTGTCTGGTATGATGCCGGTGCCATCTGACTTTGTGGCCGATCAGGTGCGGCTGGTGCTAACGGATATTGGTGCCGATGTTATTAAAACCGGCATGCTCTATGATGCGGCAGTCATTGAAGCGGTGGCTGCAACGCTTGAGCTATATGGAAAAACGATTCCCCTAGTGCTTGACCCAGTGATGGTGGCAAAGGGGGGGGCGCCATTGTTGCAGGAGCAGGCTATAACGGCACTTAAAACCCAGCTATTTCCGCGTGCGCTGCTGCTCACCCCTAATATCCCGGAAGCAGAACTGCTCACCGGTTTACGCATCACCACCCCAGAGGCCATGGAAGAGGCTGCCTATGCGCTACTTCTAATGGGAGTGCAGGCGGTGCTACTGAAAGGGGGGCATTTGCCCGGTGAAGAGCTGGTGGATGTGCTAGTCACCAGGGCAGGATGTTATAGATTTACTGGAACCCGTATTAATACGCGCCACACCCATGGCACAGGCTGCACGCTGGCTTCGGCCATTGCCTGCCTGCTCACGCAAGGTATATTGTTAGAGGAAGCGGTGCAGCAAGCGCGGCACTATGTCGCAATGGCTATTCGTAACGCCCCCGGTTATGGGCAAGGGCATGGGCCGCTCGGAGTGGTGCTGAAGGGGGGGATGTGAGGTTTTTCCATACGCCTGGCTGGTGGCAAGAAACATCCTGGCGTTCACGGATGCTGCTGCCACTATCTTACCTCTATTACGCAGCGGTGAAGCGGAGGGCGGCGAAAATAGTGCCCTATAAAGCCCCTGTGACAGTCATATGTGTAGGTAATGTAACAGTAGGTGGCACAGGCAAAACGCCGCTATCTATGGCACTGGCGGCATTGTTGCAGCAGAAGGGCGTGCGTGTATGTTTTTTAAGCCGTGGCTATGGCGGCACGCTTACAGGGCCTGTGAAGGTGGATGCGGCTGTGCATACTGCCAGTGAGGTGGGGGATGAGCCGCTGCTACTTGCCAAGGTGGCTACGTGCTGGGTAAGCCATGACCGGGTAGCCGGGGTGAAGGCAGCGGTTGCAGATGGAGCCGAGTTGGTGATTATGGATGATGGGTTCCAGAACCCTGCGCTGGTGAAAGATATTGCCCTCCTGGTGATAGACGGGGCGCGTGGTATTGGCAATGGTGCGATGCTGCCTGCTGGGCCACTGCGCGAGCCTTTTGATGCGGCACTGAAACGGGCCGATGCAGTGGTGATTATGGGGGAGGATTGCACCGATTGCGCGTCTCTTGTCGATAGCCCACTCTTCCGCGCGCGTCTTGTGCCACAGGGGAGGAAGGCATTACGGGGAAAACGCTCTATAGCCTTTGCCGGGATTGGCCATCCGGCACGGTTTTTTACGACGCTGGAAGAGGCGGGGGCGGTGTTAGTGCAGCGGCATGCTTTTCCTGATCATTATCCCTATAGTGCCAACGATATTGCCATGCTACAATCTGAGGCAGCGCGTGAACAGGCGGTGCTTATCACCACGGAAAAAGATACTGTGCGTTTGCCTGTGGCGGTCAGAAATACGGTGGAAACGCTACAGGTGCGCGTGGAATGGCAGAATGAAGAGCAACTTAAAATGTGGTTATATGAAAAAATTGCGTTACCTCGCTGAAGCTGCGCTGGTGCAGTGTTTTTTGTGGCTGTTTACACTGCTTGGCGTGGAGAGGGCTTCAGCGGTGGGAGGGTATATTGCCCGTATGCTTGGGCCATGGCTAAGGGTAAGCCAGGTGGCGCGCCGGAATCTTGCTCAGGCATTGCCTGATATAACGCCGCAAGAACGCGAGAGGATTGTGGTGGGAATGTGGGATAATCTAGGGCGGGTGGTAGCAGAGTTCCCGCATTTGCATCGCCCCTCTACCCGGTTTCTTGAGCGTTATGTGACGGTGACGGGGCTAGAGCATTTGCAGGCCGTGCCTGGCTATACGGAAGGGGCGATATTATTCAGCGGCCATATTGGCAACTGGGAAATTCTCCCGAAACTGGCAGCCGCAGAACAGGTGCCGCTTTCCTTTATTTACCGCCCAGCCAATAACCCAGTGGTAGACAGGCTCATTCAACGCCTGCGCGGGCAGAGCGGCATCCATCTGTTTGCCAAGGGCACACAAGGGGCAAAAGAGGCGTTCAGTGTGCTAAAAAAGGGGGGGGCACTGGGGATGCTGGTTGACCAGAAAATGAATAACGGTATCGCCGTGCCGTTCTTTGGCCGTGATGCTATGACGACCCCTGCCCTTGCCAAACTCTCCTTGCGCTTTGGTTCGGTGGTAATCCCCGCCCGTGTCAAGCGGCTGGAAGGGGTGCGCTTCCTGCTGGAAATATCGCCACCGCTTACCATTGCGGGAACCAACTATCAGGTGATGAGGGAGGTGAATACGGTGCTGGAAGCCTGGATTACGGATGCGCCAGAGCAATGGTTCTGGGTACATAAACGTTGGCCAAAAGCATGAGTTGTACCATTTGAGAGCTATTTTCCCAGGACTATTAGTTAATTTTTGTTAACTAATAGTTATTGCGCTATGATGTTTCCTGTGATACTATGACTACTGATGCTGTCTTATCATAGGAATCCCAAATGAAAACACCTTTCCGAATAAGCCCTGAACTAGTAGCTGACTCCACTATTGACAGTCATAGTCCTAGCGTTATCGCTACTGGCAAAGACTTCATTGTAACCTACTCTTCTGACACTTACTTCTCCTCCGTCACAAAACCTGATGGCCTTTACGGGCAAAAGGTCAGCGCGAGTGGCGTATTGCAGGGACAAGAATTCCAAGTGAGTAGTTACAGTGACTCTTCGTATGCAGATCACTATTATGGCCTATCACAGGAAAATAAATATCAGGCCGCACCGTTATCTGAAAGCACATGGATGGGAGTATGGAGCGGAGTCCAGAGCGGTGCATATCCTGCAATTTATGGTCAGCTTCTACATAATAACGGCACCAAGATAGGTGAGCCTTTCCAGATATCTGCTGATGACCAGCAAAGCTATTACATGCCAAGAGCCATCGGCCTTCCTGAAGGTGGTTGCGCCGTGTTATATAAGCATAGTGCCGAGTATGTACTTAGGGGGCAATTCTATGATAAGAACGGCATGGCATATGGCGCAGGCTTTTCTGTTCCCTATAATAATATTGCGATTGATGCAGACCCTTCCTTGGCCGCGGTGCCAACAGAGATTCTTCTGACAACAGAACAATATAATGACAGTGAGGGGATGCAATTACAGAACCAGCATATTAGCAGTGCAGAGCAAACACTTGGGCAACAAATCGGAACGTCGTTAGTCACCAGTTCCAGTGGCTATATCCTTGATGCGGATACGATTGCCTTCCCGGGTGGGGTGTCCAATACCGTCTGGTATCAAATAAACGAAAGAGACAATCAACTACAATCAAGAATTTATGGCAAACGTTCGGACACTGACAATATTATGCAGCTCAATCGGGTTGAGGCCGATGAAATTACTGCCACAGCATACGGTGATAGCATGCTTTTAGGTTGGAAAGACTATAATGACAAACTTTACATCCAGCGTTTTACGCAGCACAACCAGCCAGATAGTCAGGTATTCACTATCGGTACCAGTGATGATTGCCCAGGTACGGCACGCTTCTCTCCGGTATTATCTGCCAATAACGGTGTTGGCCTGCTTACATGGAATGAGCGGGTAGATGGACGGACACATATATGCGGACAAATTGTGCCTGAACTTGACAGCCTTTCTACAGGTGGAGATTCGTGGCATAATCCTCTTTCTACCCCGGTAACTATCGGCGTTGCTATTGCCGCCTTTGCGGCTGGGATGGGTGGTCTATTTGCGTTAAATAGGTGGTATAACCGCACCAGTAATACAAGAGACAGCCAAGAAAATCTGGTACCGGAGTCACCTAGCACTACCGTAACAGGTGGAGCAACGGATAACGGAACGGTCGTTACGCCACGCGGTGTAGAATTGGTTTGAATGATGCCCCTCAGCGAGAAGGAAGGCTTCTCCCTCAGGTTATATGAACACTTATATTGTTAGGGCATGCCCTGAGCAAATAGATATAGAAGGATAAAAAAATGGCTAGAGAACTTACTGCCAATGAGAAAGAGAAAGCATACACTATCACGTCGGCTTTTGTTGCAGTCTACGCTATGCTAGTAGGCGCTATTCGTGGCATAATCACTCGAGGTATGCCAGGTGTTGCTGACGGTATGACATACGGATTAGGTGTATGTGTAGGTCATGCTATGAGACGGGGAGTGGTGCCCAATAATGCCTCAATATTGCCGGATACGACGGATGTTATCGCTACATCACTGCTTGTTTCAACGCATGCTGTTGGGTCATTACTGGGGCCTGTTGGAAACCAATATTTGGCGGATTTTGGTACAGGCGTGTCGACAGGGGCAAGCCTTACTCCGCGTGTAGGGCAGGTGGTAGCGATGCTGTGCCCCAGCAATAATGTGCAGGCGGTCGAGAATAATGGCAGAGTGAGGGAGCCCCAACACCAACACCAACGCTAAACATCGAATGGCACCATAAGCCTACATCGTGAGAAACCCTTTAGGGCGAAGGGACATGCTTCTCCCTAATGTAAATAGTGGCTACCTTGCCGCTAAATACCGGTTTCCATCCTTGAAGTTTGGCCTGTGTATAATAGCGTGCAAATAGGTGGTTCTTTTTCACGATAATGCCGTTAACGTGATAGCTATCAATCATTTTCTCGAACCCCGGCATCAGGCTATAAAATTTCAGGAAATCCCTAAGCAGGGCTTCTGAATAGGCAGTTCCTGCCCGGCCATCCACAAACACTTTCTGGATGTCGTGGAGATAGTAAATTAAATATCCCCCCAGGCCATAATCATTTAAGAAACGTGTATCGGGGTAATGCTCACGGATATAGGCCATTTCTTCCACCGGCACATCGGCTGGCATCTTATCCCGCCCCAGATAATGCTGAGTGGCAGGCAGCGCCAGCACCACCACCACCGCACAAGCCAGCCCGGCCATGCCCAGCCGGTATTTAGGCGCAGATACATCTTTCTGTGGGTGCAGCACCATGGCTTTCTGCATATTCATCGCCATATAAGGTGCAGCTACACAGGCCAGCGCGACAAAATTGCGTATGGAATTCAATGCCATTAGCAGCCAGCAGAAAGTGAGGATTTTATCGGCGAGCGGAATATCCTTATCCCTGGGGTTAGACACCATGATTATAGCCAGCACATAGAGCGTGGAGGGCAGGATGTTGCCGTAGGTAAAGGGATGCCATTCATTAATATAGCTGGTAATCACACTATCTAAGGTGCGCAGCGTCGCTGTTATGATTCCGACACCATATGGGTTGAGGAACATAGCAACAAAGCAGGCGGCACCCCCAATAAATAAGTAACGGAACCAGGCTTTATCATTGCGCCACAAGGCTTCCAGCCCATAAGCGCCAAACAGCGTGAACCCTACCAGGAAGAAGCCGTGCATATTCACCCACAGCACCATTAATAACGGCAAGATAACAAGCGTGCTGATGCGCCGCTGTTCACGGCTATCATGAAGCAATATATGGAACAGGATAATACATACATAACTCACCTGCTGCGGGCGTACCAGGGAATAGCTGGCAAACACCAGCCCGCTTAAAAACAACGCGACTTTAATCGGGTCTTCTTTTATCCCGCGCTTCTGTAAGCTATAGCATAACAGTGCCACGGCCAATGCTGCCGTCATCACCCCCAGCAACTGCGCACCGAGCAAGCCTCCTGCACTAGAAGTGGCTGCACTTAATGCAATATCCCACAACCAGGAAATATTATACCAGGGCGTGTTGCCTGCTGTATACGAAAACGGGTCAGTATGTGGGATACTATGATGGGCAAGAATCCAGTCACCTGCCGCTATATGCCAGGGCGCATCCGGGTCATCAAAGGGTAATTGCCCATAAATCATGTAAAAAGCAAAGGCCAGCGTGAAACTGGCTATTACCAGCGGATGGGGAAGCAAACGGGAAACAGCGCGCATCCACCTACCCCTGCCTGAGTGCGGCAATATTCTGCCGGTATGCAGCAGGCCCGCCTTTAAACACCGCCGATCCTGCCACCAGTACATCGGCTCCGGCTGCAATCACTGCCTCCGCATTGGCAGGGGTAACGCCGCCATCCACTTCTAAGTCAATCCTTTTACCGGTACGGTCTATGTTCTCGCGAATAATACGGATTTTCTCTAGCTGCGAAGGTAGAAATGCCTGCCCGCCAAAACCAGGATTGACCGACATCACTAGCACCAGGTCAAGCTCCGGCAGAATATAATCGAGCACAGAAGGAGAAGTGGAAGGCACCAGCGACACCCCGGCTTTCTTGCCAAGCGACTTGATAAGCTGGATGGTACGGTCAAGATGCACCACGGCTTCGGCATGGACAGTGATAATATCTGCGCCTGCTGCTGCAAATAAAGGAATATACGGGTCAACCGGCGCAATCATCAGATGTACATCAAACACCTTATCGCTATAAGGGCGCAGAGCTTTCACCACATCAGGCCCGATGGTGATATTGGGCACAAAATGGCCGTCCATCACATCGACATGGATATAATCGGCTCCGGCGTCAGTAATGCGTTTGACCTCTTCACCAAGAATGGCAAAATCGGCAGACAGAATAGAAGGGGCAATACGTGTTGGTTGTTTTGGCATAATTAGTTCTTTTTAGGAGTCTGGAGTCTAGACACCCTTTCACTCCTTCACCCATTGCTGGATGGTTTTGATTTGTTCCTGGGTTATTCCCTGTATATCATCAATCTTCGCCCGTTTAAAGAGGCTTCCTTTAATAGAGGTGCCTTCAAAACGGGCACCGCGTAAATCGGCCTGAGAAAGATCGGTTTGCCAGAGTTCCGCATGAGAGAAGCGTGCTTCCCGTAAGAACGCCCCACGAAACAGGGTGCCGGTGAGAGTGGCATTCTTGAGGTTTGCCTCATAGAGTTCTGCACCGGAAAAATTGGCACCTGTCAGGTTTGCGCCGGAAAGATCTGCACCGGAAAGATTTGCCTCTCTGAAATCGGCCCCAGAAAGATTGGCCCCAGCTAGGTTGGCACCAATCAGCAGTGCCCCCCGTAAATCGGCATTTTGTAAATTGACGCTGTCTAAATTGCTATTCATGAGTGAAGCATTCACCAAACTTGCGCCAGTGAGGTTGGCATCCATCATATTGGCTTCATTGAGGAATGCATGTTCCAGATCGGAAGCTGCAATGCTTGCTCCGGTAAGGTTGGCACGGAAAAGATAGCTATTCCGCATATCGCTACGGTCAAGCAGGCTGTTATGAAGATCGGCACTCCGCAAGCCCACATCGCGCAAATAGAGGCGGCGCAAATCCATTTCAGCAAAATTTGCTCCAAATTCCTTCACCAGGTTCACAGGAAAGCCTTGCGCCTTATAGGTGAGCACATAGGATTGTATCGTTTCACGGTTTAACGATTCACGGGATTTAAGCGGGGTCAGATATTGGCGCAAATCGGCAATAACTGAGGTGTCATTTGGTATGCTGGCAGGGATTGGAAAGCTCTCCTCACTAGAGACAATCTGGATAGCAGGCTGGTATTTATAGTTAAACGCAATCACCACTGCCACCAGTGCAGCCATCACCAACAGCGCATGTATTATATGGCGTTTTATTATAACAGGCTTCATGGTCAGTATTTCCGCTCCTCTAACGGGAAAGACGCTATATCTGGGCTGAGCGGTTGCATCCGCACCGAACGGCTGCCAGACTGCACGCTCCCATCACTGTCTAACCACGCCAGTGAATGCATAAACCAGTTAGCATCATCACGGACAGGGTAATCCTGCCGGTAATGCGAGCCACGGCTCTCTGTACGGTTAAGCGCACAGGTAGCTGTTACCAACGCTTGTTTCATCAGGTTATGTAGTTCCAACACCTCTTGAAGAGGATTGTTCCAGACAAGCGAATGCTCCGTTAAGGCAATATGAGGCAATGATCTATATAATGCTTGCAATGTGCTTACCCCTTCTTGCAGCATAGATTCCGTACGGAACACGCCGGCATAACGCTGCATGGTTTCCTTCATCACCTGCTTTACTTCTGCCGCTCTTATGTCACCTCTGGCATAGCGGGCAGCATCAAACCTGGCAAGCGGTGCCTCATAGAATGCAGGATTAATCGTAGGGTGTGCACTGTTTGGCCGAAGTGTGGCTTTGGTGTGGTCAATGGCACTTTTGGCAAATACTAATAGATCAAGCAAGGAGTTGCATCCCAGCCGGTTTGCTCCATGTACGGAAACACAAGCCGCCTCACCAATAGCCATTAGCCCTGCCACTACCCGTTCCTGACCATGCTCTACCGTAGTAACCTCGCCGCGGTAGTTAGTGGGAATGCCTCCCATAGTATAATGAGCGGAAGGTGCGACTGGTATAGGGTCAGAGAGTGGGCTAATATTGCCAAAGGTCTTGCAGGTTTCAAATACGGTAGGTAGCTTGTCTTCAAACACATCTGGACTTAAATGGTTAAGACAGAGCAACACATGGTCTTTCTTCTCGCCGACGCCGCGCCCTTCGGCAATTTCCGTGGCTATCGCCCGGCTAATTACATCCCGCGAGGCCAGATCGCCATAGCTTGGCGCGTAACGTTGCATGAAACGTTCCCCATCCGCATTGACGAGATAACCGCCCTCGGCGCGTGCTGCCTCTGTAATCAACACTCCGGCATCGTAAATACCCGTAGGGTGGAACTGCACAAATTCCATATCCTGTAGTGGCAATCCGGCACGCAGGCACATGGCGTTACCGTCACCGGTACAAATGCTGGATGAGGTGTTAGTGTGATAGACCTGCCCATAACCGCCTGTTGCCATTATTACTTGGTGGGCATGGAAGGCGTGCAGTGTACCTTCTGCTTTGTTCCAGGCAAGCACGCCATCGATAGCTTCTTTGGTATCCCCCAGCAAATCAAGGACAAAATACTCAGAAAAGAAGGGGACATGCTGCTTTTCCGCTTGGGCATAGAGTGTATGTAAAATAGCATGGCCGGTACGGTCTGCCGCGGCGCAGGCACGGTAGGCAAATGGCCCTTTGCCATATTCGGTAGACTGCCCGCCATACATGCGCTGATAGATACGGCCGTCGGGCAGGCGTGAAAACGGCACGCCCATCGCGTCAAGTTCGCCGATTGCTTCCGCCGCATGACGGCACATATATTCAATAGCATCCTGATCGCCCAGCCAGTCGGAACCACGCACTGTGTCATACATATGCCAGTGCCAGTCATCATGCGCCACATTGCCGAGCGCCGCGTTAATCCCCCCTTGTGCCGCCACTGTATGGCTAAGAGTAGGGAGTACCTTGCTGATGCAGGCAACCGAGAAACCAGCTCTGGCTGCATAAAGTGCCGCCATCAGGCCAGCCCCACCGGCTCCGACAATCACAATATCGTAATAATGATGGGTAAGGGGATATGCGTTACTGTTCATGGTTGGAATATACCTTGTTTACCTTTGCCCTTCCACTGGTTTTTTCGGCGTTAACCACATACGCAGCGCAGTAAACGGCCTATTGGCAATAAGGATTGTGAAACTTGCTGCTAACGTTGCTACAACATTCACATACATTAGTGGGCTTAGGGCACTCATACCAGCAACAATATTATTGAGCCCCACCGCAATAATCACCACACATGCGGCAATCACTGTGGCCATCAGAATACGCTTCCATTGGCCACGACGGTTAAATGAACCCGAAAACATCGCAGCCAACGCCACAACGGCCAGGATGAGATTATAGAGCGGCCAGGTCAGGCGTTGGTGCCCTTCTGCCCGTAGTTTGCCCCACATGGAAGGGCGGTCATCAACTCCCGGGTAAAATAGTTCGTTGATATAACGCTCTTGTGGTTCACGCCAGCGATGTTCTTTACGGTTGGTGTAAATACTTAAATCGAGGGAATAATGGTCGAAATACAGCAGCGAGAGCTGCCCTTGCTGGTGGTTAATTTCCTGGCGGTTGCCATTGATCAGGTCAAACCGTGGCCCTTGTGCTGTTTGCACCAAGGCTCCCTGCTGTGCCATCATAGTTACAGGTTTATCAGGGGTGCGCCCATCATGCACCAATATACCCTTCAACATACCATCAGCCTGCCGTTCCTGGATATATACGGTTAACCCCTCCACCGGACTGCTAAATACCCCCTCCTGCAATAGCAGTGAGGCATAGTTATTACGGATGAATGCCTGCATATCCTTAAATTCACGGTATGAAGCGGGCAAGAGATAGAGCGACATGGCATAACCAAGAAGCGTTGCGCCCAGTGCCACAATCAGTGCTGGCTTGGCCAGGTCAAACTTGCTGAGACCTGCGCCTTTCAGGACAATTAGCTCACTATCCATAATCAGCTTGTTATAAACCAGTATCACGGCAGTGAATAAGGAGATAGGCAACACCACCGTGGCAAGCGAAGGAATAAGCAGCAGGGAAAGGTAGAAGAAGGTGGAGAAATCTAAGCCCCGATTGACAATCAGGTCAATAAACCGCAGTGCCTGTGTTAACCAGATGATAGATGTGAGTGTACATAATATCAGCAAAGCTGGAACAATAAGCGACTTAACAATATAACGGGTATAGCAATACATTGAGGAAATAGCGGCCAGAAAATTATACTAACGGCAACAATTCTATGCGCGTTTGGTGGAAACTGCAACTATTTCTAATGAGTGGTTAGCGTTTAGAGTCTAGAGTTTAGTGGTAGTGTTCATATGCTCTAACTGCTAGCTACAAAAAAGCCCACCATAGGGTGGGCTTTTGGCACACTAACCTTGACGCGCTTTGAAACGCGGGTTTGCTTTATTAATCACATAGATTCTGCCTTTACGACGTACCACACGGCAGTTTTTATCGCGTTTTTTGGCAGATTTCAGAGAACTTAAAATCTTCATGGTAATGACCACCCCTCCAGGCGTTGCTTATATAAAAGATTCTAGCTACAGGAAGCTTGAGGTTATGTCAACAATATTTTAACCTCAGTGTTTTTATGGGTTCTGGTGAGACGAGTGCGCTGGAGTCACTTCACTACAAAACCGCAGTGTACGTAACCTCAGTTTTGACAGAGCTCTATTCGTTACCCGCTTGCTGTTCGTGTTTATGTTTTGTCTCAGAATTATCATAACCATGCATATCACGTCCCCATTGCTCCCAGATATCGCGGATATGCAATTCTTCTTCCGATACCCGCAAGGATGCGATACGGAAGATCAGTTTCATCAGCAAATACGGTAGCAGGAAATTAAGCACCACAATGGTAATGGCAATGGGCTGATAACCATAATCATGGTAAGGAATGCTTAATTGCCGGTAGAAATAGATAATTAGCAGCAATACAACCGCAATAGCTGCCACAATATAGGCCAGGCTTTTATATTTCTCCTTAGATGTTAGTTGCGTACTATATGTTGCCATTATCTCCTCCCCATTTCTATCAATAGACCTTATTCAACAGCATATTAGACCTCTGTCTTGGGATTATCCCTCCATATGTTTACGCGGATTATAACTATGTTGGAGAGACCAGCGTTTCACGCATTCTTTGAGCTCCATATCCGGTGTATCTGGCAGGAAAACACTTAACGTTACATATTGGTCACCCTGTTTCCTATTGGCCGGATCTATCGCCCCTTTGCCTTTCAACCGCAATATGTTGCCTGTATTTGAGCCAGACGGAATGGAAAGGGCAACAGGGCCTGTCACTGTGGGCACCATCACCTTTCCTCCAGACAGAGCTTCATTGAGCGTTACCGGCAATGTAATGTAAATATCATTGTCTTTACGCGTAAAATACGGATGCGACAGGATATGGCAGGCAATATAGGCATCTCCCCGCTCACCCCCGGCAATTCCTTCTTGTCCTTTATGTTTCAAACGCAAGCTTTGCCCATCCTTCAGGCCAGGCGGAATTTTCACATCCAGCGTCTCGCCACCAGGCAAGGTAATGCGCTTGGTTGCACCACGTATAGCATCCAGGAACTCAACATCTAACTCATAGGTTGCATCGCGCCCTTTGGCTCTGAGCACCGGTTTTTCTGGACGCGGTTTGTGCTGATGGAAAAAGCGGGAGAAAATATCGCCTACATCGGTATTATCACCACCAAACCCATAAAAGGCGTTATAGTGCTCCCCAGGAGCCCCTTCCGCAAAATTCCGATATCCTCCTCCACGGTAATAATGTTCTTCACCACTGGCATTGATTTCCCCCCGATCATAGCGTTTGCGTTTCTCGGGGTTTGATAGCAATTCCTGTGCGGCGGTCACTTCCTTAAATTTTTCTTCAGCCGCTTTATTTCCTGGGTTTAAGTCAGGGTGATATTGCTTGGCCAACTTACGGTAAGCTGCCTGTATTTCTTTATCCGTTGCGTTTTTGGATACACCAAGTATCTGGTAAGGGTCCTTCATTTATGCAGCTTGTCCTTCTCATTTTAGGTGATATGCAGCCCTCCACTTGAACTGTCACTAGGCCTTTTATATTAGACCTCTGTCAAAACGTAGGTTCTGGCATAAGCTTTAAAGACGTAACAATTTCTATGCTGATATACAACTAAATTCTGAGTCTACTGTAGTCAATATAAAAGCCCCATAGGGTTCTAAGAAATCTTTCTGCAATAGCTTACCCGCTGGTTATGCCACTTACCCCCTAACCTTACAGCGGTTTTACCCGAGGTGGTGTAAGCACTAAGCACATAACCACTTATTCACTAAAGGAGAAAAACTATGAACCGGAATATTATTGCAGGCAATTGGACACAGCTTAAAGGCAAGGTCAAAGAACAATGGGGCAAACTGACCGATGACGATATTGATCAGATCCAGGGGAAACGCGACCAGCTTGCAGGCAAGATCCAGGAACGTTACGGTGTAGCGCAAGATAAAGCGGAAGAGCAGATTGATGATTGGGAAAGACGCAATGCGGCCTAACGCTCTGCCCTTTTTACGGGCTGCCTTTACGGCGGCCCTTTTTTCTGCAAAACGTACGATTTTAGTTCATAAATGCTAAAAAATGGTGTAGGAAAAGAAGTATCGTTGTCTAAATCGTTAATAAGGGAGGGTTCTCATGAGCACAGCAACTGTTGCCAAAGATGCAACTATCAACGAACAACCGAAAGGGCGTGGAAAAATCTATAATAATATCATCGAAACAATTGGTTGCACTCCTCTTGTCCGTTTGAACAGGCTGGCTGTAGAAGCAGGCTGTGTGGCTGATATTGCCGTAAAGCTGGAATTCTTCAATCCGCTTGCCTCAGTGAAAGACCGTATCGCAATGGCAATGGTGGAAGCGGCTGAAGCCGAAGGGAAAATCCGCCCGGGCACTGTGCTTGTTGAACCTACTTCTGGCAATACTGGCATTGCGCTTGCCTTTGTCTGTGCCGCTAAAGGCTATAAGCTGATTCTGACTATGCCAGAAAGCATGTCGGTTGAACGCCGTAAGATGCTGAAATATCTGGGTGCTGAGTTAGAACTCACCCCTGCTGCTAAAGGAATGCGTGGCGCGATTGAACGTGCGGAAGAAATTGTGGCCTCTAACCCCAATGCCATTATGATGCAGCAATTTAAGAACACGGCTAACCCTGCCGTGCACCGCCATACTACCGCCGAAGAAATCTGGAATGATACCGATGGCAAGGTGGATGTGATTATCGCGGGTGTAGGTACAGGTGGCACGCTTACTGGCTGCGCGCAAGTGCTGAAAAGCCGCCGCCCCAGCCTACATATGGTAGCAGTTGAGCCGGAAGATAGCCCGGTGCTTTCCGGTGGTAAGCCTGGCCCCCATAAGATTCAAGGTATTGGTGCTGGTTTTGTGCCCGATGTGCTGGATACTGATCTGATTGACGAAGTTGTGACGATTGGCAATGAAACCGCCTTTGCCACTTCCCGTAAGGCTGCCAGATATGAAGGCATCCCTGGCGGTATCTCGGCGGGTGCCGCCATTGCTGCTGCTCTTGAAGTGGGTAGCCGCCCGGAAATGAAAGGCAAGCTGATTGTGGCAATTGTGCCTTCTTTTGCCGAGCGTTATCTTTCTACTGATTTATTTGCCGACGTGTAAAATCTAACCCTCACCCTAACCCTCTCCCAAGGGAGAGGGGACTTACAGCGCGTAGCTATGCCCTCTCCCCAAGAGGGAGGGCAAACCCCATACATCCCCTCTCCCCTGGGGAGAGGGTTAGGGTGAGGGGATAATATTCATTCATGACATTCTCTCCTTCACAACTTGAGCGTTATTCGCGCAATATTCTGGTGAGTGCCATTGGCGGCGAAGGCCAGCAGAGGCTGCTTGCGGCTAAGGTATTGGTGGTGGGCGCTGGGGGGCTTGGTTCGCCGCTTCTCTATTATCTGGCCGCGGCAGGAGTGGGAACGATTGGGATTGTCGATCATGACACAGTGGCACTATCCAACTTACAGCGGCAGATCCTCTATAATACCACCCAGCTTGGCCAGTTAAAAACCTCAAGTACCGCTAGCATCCTACACGCGCTGAATCCTGATATTACCGTGGAAACCCATGCCGTCCGGCTAGATGAGAGCAACGCTGCCACGCTTATAGCCGCCTATGATGTGATCGCTGATGGCAGTGATAATGTTGAAACACGGCAATGCGTCAGCCACTACGCCCATCATTTGCAAAAGCCCCTTGTTTCAGCGGCAATACGCGGGTTTGAGGGGCAGATTGCTACCTTTAAATCCTATCTCACCGCCCTGCCCTGCTATCGCTGCCTCTATCCCAACCCACCCGATAACGCTGAACTGCGCTGCACTGCTAGCGGCGTGCTGGGGGCAGTGGCCGGGGTTGTTGGCTCACTCCAGGCGGTGGAGGTGGTGAAGGAAATCCTACATCAAGGGGAAAGCCTTGCCGGATCGCTACTCTGTTACAATGGCCTTACCGCTAGTTTCCGCAAGGTGAAACTTACGCCCGACCCTCACTGCCAGTTATGCGGGGAACAATGAACGCGCCTTTCTCTGTGATTCTCTATTCCGGTGATTTTGACCGCATCCATTACGGCTTGATCGCCGCCACCGCCGCCGCTTGCCTAGATAGGGAAGTTACGGTCTTTATCACTATGGCCGCCTGCCGTGCCTTCGCAGGGAAAGAGGCGTGGCATAGCCTGACACTTTCCAGCGGTGCCGCTCGTGGCATAGGCAGTGCCCAGGCACTCAATGCCTATTTCGCCAGCCAGCATATTGCCACTTTTGAAGAACTGCTTGAGGCCGCCATCGCCCTTTCTATCCGCTTCATCGTCTGCGAAACGGGCTTGCGCGCCGAGAAGCTTAGCCTGGCGACACTGGCATCTACTATCCCTGTTAGTGCAGGCGGCATGGTGTCTTTCCTGAAACATGCCAGCGGTGGCGAGCTTATTACCTTCTAATACTAGCGGGCACTATAAATCTGATCAAACACGCCACCATCATCAAAATGCTTCTTCTGCACCGCTTTCCATCCACCTAAATCCTCAATAGTCACCATATTGACATCCGGGAACTCAGCCCTGTATTGCGCAAGGATAGCAGGATTAGTTGGCCGGAAGAAATGTTTGGCGGCAATCTGCTGTCCAGCATCGGTATAAAGGAACTGCAGATAGGCCTCCGCTGCATCACGCGTATGATGCTTTTCCACGACCTTATCAATTATGGCTACAGGCGGTTCCGCTTTCACACTAAGCGAGGGTACAATAATATCAAATTTGTCTGGCCCCAATTGCCGTGCAGCAAGCAACGCTTCATTCTCCCAAGAGATAAATACATCGCCAATCCCGCGCCGCACAAAGGTGGTGGTGGCTCCACGCGCGCCCGTATCCAGCACCGGCACGTTCTTAAACAGACGGCTGATAAACTCTTTGGCCCTTGCTGCATCATTATCATTATGAGCCAGCGCATAGCCCCAAGCTGCCAGATAGTTCCAGCGTGCACCGCCCGATGTTTTCGGGTTCGGCGTTACCACCGCTACACCGTCTTTCACCAGATCATCCCAATCCTTAATCTGTTTCGGGTTGCCCTTACGTACCAGGAACACAATGGTTGAGGTGAACGGGGCGCTGTTATGTGGCAAGCGTGATTGCCACTCGGGTGGCAACAACCCCGCCCGTTCGGCAATAGCATCAATATCATAGGAGAGAGCCAGCGTTACCACATCGGCCTGTAACCCGTCGATCACGGCGCGCGCCTGTTTGCCGGAACCGCCATGCGACTGGCGGATCACCACCTCCTGACCGCTCTTGGCCTGCCACTCTTTGGCAAAAGCGGCATTCACCTCTTCATAGAGTTCTCGCGTGGGGTCATAAGAAACGTTGAGCAATTCTACACGATCAGCCGCCTGGGCCGTGCCAACCAGAAGCAGAGAAAGAATAGCAGCTATTTTAAACATTATAAAACCCTTGTTAGAAATTATATTGCACACGGGTGAGAAGCGTTTGTTCATCTGCCCTGTCACCATGTACCGCACCGCCTGTAAAACTACTATAATCATAGCTAAGCATCAACTTGACGTTGTCATTTAAGTACCAATTCAGCCCTGCCTCCACTTCGCGCACAGTGCGAGCAGAACTCGTGCTACTGGCAAAGAGCGGGAAGGCATTATCGTCTATATGCAACACACCATAACGGCCTGCCAGTTCCCATGCGCCCCATTGCCCCTGGCCTGGCACAAACTTATGGCGGGGTTTAACCGCACCATAGCCAGCCTCTTCCCCTGTGAGTAGGTAGGTGGCCGTCACCCCCCAAGCATGGTTATCGAGCCGTTCCTGCACTGTGCCAAGTTGCACCTCCTGCGACGACAGCACATATTCAGCCAGCAGGCCAAAAGGGCCGGTGTAATAGGAAAGCTGTGGCGTGATACGCTTATGCGCCCCGTGGGCATAAGCACCGGCATTATAGCTGAAAAAAGTGGATTGCACGGGAGATTTATAGCCGCTTAGTTGGGTGCTGGTACGTGTGCCGCTTTTTTCACCGAACGTGCCACCTACTCCCAGGCTTAACTTTTCAAGCACTGCTATATCGCTAGTCGCAAATGGCGTTGCAAACAGGCGGAGGAGCACTTCTTTACCATCGCCGACATCGCCATCACCATTACCACCATCGGTGGTACCGTTAAATAGCCCTGCCTGGTATTCTAGACGGTTGTCCAACAGTGCGCCAGAGAGCTGCGCGCCAATATCACGGCTGGGCATGAGGCTGGAAGGCAGGCCACGTTCAGGGAAGGCACCGTAAGCATCAGACTGGAATTGCTCGATCCCTACTGGCGGTTTAAATTTTCCGATACGAACAGTGGCGGTGGGGGCAAACGCGGCTTCCGCATAGGCATCATAGATTTTGCTTTGTCCGTTGCCAAAATCGGGCATGATGCGGTAGCTATAGATATCATAAAGACGCCCTTCCATGGTGGGGCGGATGCGTCTAGCCAGGAACTGATCGTTGCTGGTATCGTTTTTATCATCAATGGCCGTGCGTGAATCAAACTGCATTAAACCACCGAGGCGCATCTGGAAGGCTTTATCGGCAGATTCTACTTTCAGGCCTTTAGGGGATACGGAAACAGAAGGCGTGCTGGCAGCTTGTTCTGCCGCTTGTTTTTTAAGCGCGGCGAGTTCCTGCTCAAGCCGGGTAATACGTTCAGCAAGATCATCGGCCATGGCGGGCTGAGAGAAAACCAGGAGTGCGCCTAGTATTAATCCTGTGTGTATTACCGATAAATTTTTCATTACCCACTCTTAAACCACAATGTGCTTATGGGACTATAGCGGTAAAGGGCAGCAATGTCAAGGAAAGTGGCGGACCCGGAGCGATTCGAACGCCCGACCTTTTGATTCGTAGTCAAATGCTCTATCCAGCTGAGCTACGGGTCCTGAAGAAAAGAGAAGGGTTATTGTTTAGCGGATTTTAACAGAGTATGCAAGGGTTTTGTTGCAGAATGGTTTCGTGTTATCCATCTATAAAAACTTGATGGCAGCAAGAAATGCGCCCAAACCAACAATCATGGTTCCCATCGTGACCTTCAGGCGAAGTTCCATCTCACGCATCTCACCCCTAACATTATTGATATCGGCCTTGGTGGCTTGTTCCAGGCGCAAAATATCTGCCTTGGTAGCTTGTTCCAGATTTTTGATATCTGCCTTAATATCCTTGATATCTGCCTTGGTAGCCAGATTCTCAAGGCTTATCTCATGGGAGTGCTGTATCTCATTGGTGATAGCCTCGGCTTGAGCCTCGGTAAAACCATGCGATTTTAAGCGTTTGGTGATGGCAAGTGTATCAAAAGCAAGGGCCGTCATTATAAACCTATAGCGAGAATTAACTTCTGCTAGAGTACCATGAAGAGAAGGATATTGTCAAATACCCTATCCAGCTGAACTACGGATCCTGAAGAAAAGAGAAGGGTTATTGTTTAGCGGATTTTAACAAAGGATGCAAGGGTTTTGTTTGGGAAGCGGGAGAAAAAGAAACCCCCTCCCATGATGAGTGGGAGGGGGTTTCTTTAGACTAATCAACTACTGAATATCAGTATAGCCTAAGAAGGAAGCAGCATCAGCACCTGTTAGTTTGATAATGATTTCACCACTATTTGTACCATCAGCATCATAGAACAAATAGCCATCACCATCACCATTCACATTATAGGCAAAGTAGTACAATACTGTTCCATCAAGGGCTGCCTGGGCTGCAGTCAACACCGCACCCTCGGTTGTTATACCAGAACCATCAGCTTCAGTATAGTTAGTAGTACTACCTACAGTGATATGATCAATAATGTCAGTACCTGATACAAAATCAGTAATGGTATCTGCTGTTGCCCATGTTGCACCAGCAGCAAACACAAATGTATCAGCACCGTTACCACCTGTCAGGCTATCAGCACCTGCACCACCAGTGATAGTGTCAGCACCTGCACCACCGGAAAAGGTATCTGCACCGGAACCACCAGTGATAATATCAGCACCAGCACCACCAGTTACGGAGTCAGCACCATTTGTAGCACCATCATAGCTGATGTAAGCAGCTGTGTTTGTAACTGCAGAAGCATCTACAGTGTCAGCACCTGTGCCACCAACGATTTTTACAGCATAGTCTGTATCGAGCAGATCACCATCAAAGTTACCAGCAACTACGAAAGCGTTGCTTAGTGTCAGGCTGTTAGTACCGTTAGCTAAGTTGATAACGTCAATACCGCTTTTGTTGGCAAACAAGGCAGAACCAATAGTACCAGCATCAGTAAAGGTAATGGAATCTGTTGTACCCTGATCTTCTGTGGATGTACCACCCCAGATGGTATCACCAGCAATAAACTGAGCAATTGTAGTCTCGAAATCATCGTTACCAAGACCACCAACCAGGCTATCGCTTCCATCGCCACCAATGATCTTAGCATCATCACCATCACCAGCAATGATAGTATCGTTACCAGCGCCACCATCTAATGTGGCATCAGCAACATCGCCACCAACGATAGAGTCATTACCATAACCACCGACCAACTGATTAGCACCAGCACCACCGGTCAATGTATCAGCACCAGCACCACCTGTCAGCACGTCAGCACCATTACCACCGGTGAAGTTTACATGATAGCTAGTAGTTGTTACAGCTTCTGCATTGAATGTCTGCACCTGTGTACCAGCACCAGTTGTCGCCAGTGAAATAGTCACTGTGTCTGTCGCAGAGGCACCTACAAATGCATCAGTAAGCGTAACGCTATTAGCAGCAGTGTTATCATCTAATAACTGAATTGCTTCAATACCTGATTTATTAGCAAACAGTGCAGAACCATAGGTACCGTTAGCACCAAACTTAATGGTATCAGTTTCAGTTGATGAGTCAGTAGAAGAATCACCACCCCATACTGTGTCAGCAGCAATAAAGTCTGCTGCTGCAGCAAAGTAGAATGTATCGTTACCTGTGCCACCGATCATGCTATCAGCAAATCCAACACCGGCTGCACCTATGATAGAGTCAACACCAGCGCCACCATCAATGGTTGTTACTAGGCCAGTTGCAGCACCTGCACTAATTGTATCATTACCATCATTACCATAAAGGAGAGCTTCTGCTGTAGTGCTTCCAGCGTAGTTAATCGTATCAGCACCATCACCACCGTATACAGTATCAATACCAGCAACAGCACCACCAGTGATAGAATCATCACCACCATTACCATAAATCAGGTCAGCACCCGCACCACCATTGATAGTATCTTTATCGGAAGTGCTATCTACTGCACTATCACCACCATAAATGGTATCTTCACCTGAACCACCAGTGATGCTATCCGTACCGCCATTACCAAATATAGTAAGACCATCGGTTGTATTGGTGTCATAAGTAACAGTATCATTACCTAAGCCAGCATATACAGTATCAGCACCAGCATCAGCACCAGTACCTGTTACCGCATCGTTACCAGCGTTAGCGTAGATCAGGTCGGCACCACCGTTACCAACGATAGAATCGGCACCATCAAGGCTATCACTTGCACTATCACCACCATAAATAGTATCTGCACCAGAACCACCATTGATAGTATCCAGACCAGCATTACCATAAATAGTTACGGCATCTACACCAAGCGCAGTGAAGTAGTTTACTGTGTCGTTACCAACACCAGCATACACAGTATCGTTACCTTGGCTGCCTGCGCTACCTGCAATGCTATCGTTACCCGCATTACCATAGATCAGATCATCACCTGCACCGGCATTAATAGTATCAGCGGAATCTGTTGAGTCAGTTGCACCAACGCCACCATAGATTGTATCGGCACCTGCACCACCTGTGATGCTGTCACTATCTGCACTACCATAAACAACGATATTGTTAGTGTTGGAAGCACCATTAATTGTATCGTTACCCGCACCACCGTAAATGATATCGGAACCATCGGAGGAAGTAACAGAATCAGCACCACCGTTTGCATAGACGATATCGGCACCTGCACCACCATCGATAGTGTCAGCACCATCATCAGCATCGCTAACGCCTGTACCACCGAAGATTACGTCGTTACCAGCTAAACCAGTGATCGTATCGCCACCATGCATACCGAAAATCACGTCGGCATTTGATGTGCCTTGCAGTGTGTTTGCTGCATCATCAGCATCAGTACCTGTATCGGTTGTATCATCACCAACCAGCAATTCACTGCCATCTGCAAATGTTACATTCGTTGTTGTGAGTTGTGAGAGGGCAACGCCTGTGAGTGTCATGCTGCCAGCAGCAGTAGTCACTGTCAGGTTAGAGCCAGATGTAGTGAGTGTCACACCTGATGCGGAACCGTCGCTAACCGCAAAAGACAGCACATCAGCATCTGCATCAAAAGCTTGCGTGCTACCTGCTGAGAAAGAATATGTAGTCATCTAATTATAACCCTTTTTTATAGTTTTAAGGACAATGAAGCTAAGGTTTAAGCAATGCACTTCACCAGAAAGCGCATGTACAGTCTAGAAAATTTTCCTTACCATTTCATTAACAGCCAAGAAAAATTGACTAATCTTTTTAAAATAAGGGGGCTATACCTAACCTCCGCTTATTTTGTTAATTGCACCATCTGAAGCCATTTTACCCTTAAAGTCAACAATATTTTGTACCGTTCTTGCTGACCCGCAGCGCAACAGAGTCAAACTGTGTTTTATTTGTCACAACACTTCTGACTTCGTTAAAAAATCAACAATTCCGGTGGCGGTAAGCTTTTCTTCCGGCAATACACGGAACATGCAGGCATCAATAATGCGGTGCAGATAGGTTTCTTCACCCTGTATTTTTCCCACGCAACCGCAGTTAATGAAATATACCCCAGGCAATAGCAGGCAGGTGAAACGGAAGCGCACCCTATGTTTTGCCCCGGCAGGAATATCCTCGGCTCGCCCCCCTTCCGGTGCCGTTACCGCGCCGCCAAGCTCTAGGCCGCTCTTGGTTTTCATCAGCATACCAAAACGCACCGCCTCTGCCGCTTCCGTAAATTCGGCCTCATAACTATAGACATATTCCTGCCCGCGTGTGAGCAGATTGACCGGTTCGCCAGAGAGCGTCTCGATATGGGCATTGCTTAACTTCACCCCGCGTGATTCATAGATCACCGTGCTTTCTGGCACCAGTGCTGCATCATAATGGGCGGCAGGCGGTGGCGTGCAGGTTTCGGTGGGCTTATCTGGCAGCGCGCCGGTTTTAATCCGGGTACGCACTGCTTCCGCCTTCTCTGGCGGCGAGAAGATCAGCTTGTGATACTCAGAAATCACCTTTTTTGGTGTGGATTCCAACAGCAACTCCCCTTTATCAAGGAGTATCGCCCGGTCGCATATCTCCACCACGGTAGCTGCGGCATGGGATACGAACAGAATCGTGCCGCCACGCTCCTGAATGGCACGGATACGGGCAAAACACTTACGCTGGAACATCTCATCGCCCACCGCCAAGGCTTCATCGACAATGAGAATATCGGGATCAGAGGCAATCGCCACAGCAAAAGCCAAGCGCACATACATGCCGCTGGAATAGGTTTTGACCGGCTGCTCGATTTTATCGCCAATGCCGGAAAATGCAACAATGGCCGGGTATTTTGCCTCGATTTCTTCCGGGCTTAGGCCAAGTATGCTGCCGTTTAGATAGACATTCTCACGACCGGTAAATTCGGGGTTGAACCCTGCCCCCAGCTCAAGCAAGGCGGAAATACGGCCATCCACCACACATTCACCGCGTGTAGGCTCGACAGTGCCGCAGATAATCTGGAGGAGCGTTGACTTGCCAGAACCGTTGGAACCCACAATCCCCACGGTTTCACCACGCCCAACGGAAAAGGACACATCGCGTAGTGCCTGGAATTCACGGAAGAAATTACGCCGCCCACGGAAAAGGCTTTGCTTGAGGCGATCTTGCGGGGAGTTGTAGATCAGATAGGTTTTTGCCAGGTCACGCACCTGGATCGGGCATTCAGATGCGCTATTTTCAGATGACATCGGCAAACCCTCTGCGTGTTTTCTGGAACCAGAAGAAACCGGTCCAACTTAGGAATAACGCAATCATACTATATATCCCCCAGCCCTGCCAATGCGGCAACTCGCCCCAGATCATCACCTGGCGCACTTCTTCTACCACAAATGATAACGGGTTTAGATAGATAAGCGATTGCGCAAGCGGCGGCAGCGAGGTGACGGGAAACAGGATTGGGCTCATAAACAAGAGCACCGTGGTCAGCACACCGATAATCTGGGAAATATCGCGCAAATACACACCCAGCGAGGCCATCAGCCATGTCACCCCCAGCGTGAGCAGGATAAAGGGGGCAAGCACCACAGGCAACAGCAGCAGCGTCCAATGTACCGTGTGGAAAATGAGGGTATGCACCAGCAACAGCACACCGATACTCACCATTAAATGGAACAAGGCCGATCCAACCACCGCCGGAGCCAGCACCTCAAGCGGAAATACCACCTTCTTGACGAAATTCGGGTTGCTGGTAATAGCGGAAGGCGAACGCGCCAGGCATTCGGCAAAAAAGGCGTGCAGTGCCAACCCAGAAAACAGCACCACCGCATATTCGCCTTTATCGCCACTGCCCTGCCATTTCACTTCAAACACCACGGTGAAAACAAAACTATAGATTGCCAACATGAAAAGCGGGTTCAAGAACGACCATAACATGCCGAACAACGAGCCACGATAACGGCCAGTGACATCACGCCGCACCAGTTGTTTGATGAGAGCGAAGCGCGAAAGCAAGGCTTTAACGCAATAGAGGGGGGAAGCAGGATAGTGTTTATAATGCATATTACACATCCAACAACCAGCGTTCCACAGCCGCCACCTGTGTGGGTTCCATTAAGGCCGGTGCATGGCCTATGCCAGCAAATTCAAGCAAGCTGGCTTTTGGCCCTTCTTTCGACATACGCAGCGCAGTATCGGGCAGTAGAATGTCGGAACTTGCCCCACGTATGGTTAAGGCACGACTATTAATACTCTCCCATAGGCCCCAAAGATCAATATCTTGCATATCCTTCCCAGCAAACACCGCAGCAATGGCAGGATCATAGGCCAATCGCAACAACCCACTTTCTGTTTGCTCCACCCCATGCTCGACCATATGCTGCCAGTCTTCATCACGGCTAATACCAAAGGGGGCAAAAATCATACGCATATAGGCTTCCGCCTCAGATTTACTGGCAAAATGCGGTGCTTTCCCGACATATTTACCAATGCGCTTTAAGGCCTCACCCGGTACAAACGGGCCAATATCGTTTAACACCAGTTGCCGTATTAACCCGGGATGGAAGGCGGCAATCGTCATCCCAATCAAGCCCCCCATAGAGGTGCCCAGCCAATCCAGGCGTTTGATGCCAAGTGCCTCGATGAGCGCCACCATATCAGCTACATACGTACCATAATGATAGAGGCTTTTATCAGCAAGCCAGCCACTCTTGCCACGCCCGGCCACATCGGGGCAGATGACGCGGTAATGGGTAGAGAGTTTTGCCGCCAGCCGGTCAAAATCACGGCCATTGCGCGTCAGCCCATGCACACAGAAGAGCACATCCGGGTTATTACTGCTGCCCCATTCCGTATAGCTGATACGGTGGGAGGCAGGGGTGATAAAATGATAGGTATGTGGAATCATAGTAGTAACCGTGAAATTATGGTGCATGTTGCACGCCCTGTTACCATAGCCTGTTATAGATGAATTTCAACTAGCTTCTGCGCAAGCTGGCAATCAATTGCTGCATATCCTCAGGAAGCGGGGTGGTATAGCCGTGAGATTCCCCCGTCTCAGGGTGGGTAAAGCCAATAGTACGGGAATGCAGGGCCTGGCGGGAGAAATGTGCTAGCCTGGCCAACGCCTCGCCAGATAAGGCCGCAAGCCGTTTGGGGGCATTGCCATAGACCGGATCGCCTATTAGCGGGTGACCGATATGGGTGAAATGCACCCGTATCTGATGGGTGCGTCCTGTTTGTAGGCGGCATTCCACCATACTTGCCAGCCCCTCTGCCAACACCTCACGCACACGATAATGGGTGACGGCCTCTTTGCCACCCGTCTTCACCACGGCCATTTTGGTTCTATCACGCATACTGCGCGCAATATTGCCGGTGATAGTGCCAGATATAGGGGAAGGCACGCCCCACACCACTGCAATATAGTGCCGCTTCAAGCTGCGCTCGGCAATCTGGGCACTTAAACATTGGTGGGCTTTATCCGTTTTTGCCACTACCAATAAGCCGCTAGTGTCTTTATCTAAACGGTGGACAATACCAGGACGACACACCCCACCAATCCCGGAGAGCTGATCGCCGCAATGGGCAAGCAGGGCATTGGCCATTGTATCATGATGGTTGCCTGCACCAGGATGCACCGTTAATCCGGCCGGTTTGTTAATCACCAGCATATGGCTATCTTCAAACACCACATCAAGCGGGATATCAGCCGGACGCATAGCACTATCCACCGGCGGCGGGATGGTAATTGCGATCGTGTCTCCCACTTTCAAACGGCTAGCGCACACTGCCCCCGCTTTGCCATTCAGCACCACCTCCCCTGCCTCAATTAACTGCTGAATACGGCTGCGCGAAAGCTCCGGTTGGCGCAGGGAAAGATATTTATCCAGACGCACCCCCGCATCAGCAGCATCAACGATGAACGCACACCCTACCATTATCCACCCTTGCCAAGTGCTGTGCCCCGCCCCGAAAGGCTGGGGTTAGTCATAAAAAATTCATGGGCGGAAAAAGCCTCCCTCTCACCAGATACACGCCGGTAGGTGCCGTCGGCATTCAGCTCCCAGCTTTGCTTCTGGTCTTTCAGATTGGCCACCATAATCTGCCCCATCACCTGCTCATGTACCGTGTGGTTCTCGATGGGTGCCAACACTTCAACGCGGCGAGAAAGGTTTCGCTGCATCCCATCTGCCGAAGAGATAAATAATTTAGCCTTGGGCGAAGGAAGCGGGTTGCCTGCACCAAAACAATATATTCTAGCATGTTCTAAGAACCTGCCCACAATGCTTCTTACCCGGATATTGTCTGAGAAGCCTTTAATGCCTGGCCTTAGCGCACAAATGCCGCGCACCACCAGGTCAATAGATACACCCTGCTGGGAAGCATAATAGAGCCCATCAATCAACGCACCATCCACCAGCGAATTAACCTTAATCCAGATGGAAGCAGGCTTTCCAGCTTTAGCATAGGCAATTTCATCAGCAATCCGCGACATCAGCGTTTCCCGCAAATTCACAGGTGCCATCGCCATTTTCTCGAAAGAAGCTGGCGGGGAATAGCCGGTCAGATAGTTAAATATATGCGCCGCATCGCGGCAGAGTGCCTTGTCACAGGTGAAGAAAGACAGGTCAGAATAGACTTTAGCCGTCACCGGGTGATAATTCCCCGTGCCAATATGCACATAGGAGCGCAATTGCCCGTCCACCCGCCGCACCACCAGCGATAATTTGGCATGGGTTTTAAGCCCCACCACCCCATAGACCACCTGTGCCCCTGCTCGCTCTAAGTCTCGTGCCAAGCGGATATTGGCTTCCTCATCAAAACGGGCTTTCAGTTCCACTACGGCAGTAACAGATTTTCCCTGTTCCGCCGCCTCAATCAGCGCCCTGACAATTTCCGAATCGTTGCTGGTGCGGTAGAGCGTCTGCTTGATAGCCACCACCGCAGGATCGCGCGCCGCCTGGCGCAGGAACTGCACCACCACATCAAAACTTTCATAGGGGTGATGAATAATGATGTCTTTAGCATAAATGGCCGCAAAACAATCGCCGCCAAAATCGGTAACACGTTCTGGAAAGCGGGCAACATAGGGCGAGAATTTTAATTCCGGCCTGTCAAGTGCCACCAGTTCCTGCAAACTGGCAAGCCCTAACATACTATTGGTTTCTACACTATCGTCAGCTGAGACAGGCAAATGTTCCACCACAAATTTCTTCAACACATCCGGCAAGTGGCGGGTTGTCTCTAAGCGGATAACGCTGCCACGCCGCCGCTGTTTCACCGCCGTTTCAAAATGCCGCAGCAAATCTTCTGCCTCTTCTGAAAATTCCAGGTCACTATCACGCGTAATGCGGATAATGCCGGTATGGAATATCTCACACGCCGGGAAAAGATGCTTCTCAAACAACAATATCACCTCTTCCAGCAGTATCAGGCGGTAGGTTTCCCCGGGCAGGGCAACAAAACGCCCCAGCTTCTGTGGCAAAGGAATAACGGCTTTAAACTTGTGCTTATCGCCTTTTCGTCTCAGTTGAAACAGAATTGCTAACCCCAGATTGGGAAGTAGCGGGAAAGGATGCGCCGGATCAATAGCAATAGGGGTGAGTGCCGGAAAAACATTATTAAGGAAATAGTCCTTCAACCAGTCTTTATCGTGGTGTGTTAGCGTATCATGCCCCACGACATCCACCCCTTCGACTGCCAGCAATATGCGCAAATGCTCCCAGCATTCTTGCTGTTCATCCATCAGGCGACGAGAACGGGCGGCAATTTTCTCAAGCTGCTTGGAAGGCGATAACCCATCCTGGCTGCAACTGGTTACACCATGCCGCAGCTGGTCTTTTAACCCCGCCACCCGCACCATATAGAATTCATCCAGGTTACTCGCGGAAATAGACAGGAACCGCACCCGCTCAAGCAATGGCAAATTACCATTCATCGCTTCCTGCAAAATGCGGTCGTTAAATTCTAGCCAGGATAGTTCCCGATTGATAAACCGATCTGCGGCTTCAGCAAAATGCTTCTTTATCAGCGTTTCAGGAGGGGCAAGCAAATATGTGTTCATGAGCCATAATAAAAAACCTCAATCCGAAGCTTTTAGCACGGATTGAGGTTTGATGGTGAGGAAGTAAGGCCGTTACGCTGCTTCTTTCTCGCGTAGCGTATCCACCAGAATTTCTTCTGCTTTTTTAGTGTCGATATGTTCAACCACAGCAAACTCACCGGCTAAACGGCTGAGTGCCGCCTCATAGATCACCCGTTCGCTGTAAGACCTATCAGGGTCATCGACATTTTTGTGCAAATCACGCACCACTTCAGCGATAGAAATAATATTGCCAGAATTAATCTTGCCTTCATATTCCTGCGCCCGACGGCTCCACATGCCACGGCCCATTTTGGCGCGGCTCTGTAGGATAGACAACACCTTATCCACCTCTTCACGTGAACTTAAATGGCGCAGGCCAGCAGCAGAGGCACGCCTCACCGGCACACGTAGCGTCATTTTTTCCTTGATGAAAGAGATCACAAACACCTGTAATTCCATACCGCCAATAACCTGCGTCTCCTCACCAGTAATAACACCCACACCATGGGCGGGATATACCACGTAATCATCAACCTGAAATGCAATTTCTTTAGACATAAAACACCCTCTTGATCGGGGTATAAGAACCCTCTAAAAGCAAACCACACACGCACAGAGCGGAATAGCACCTTTTATCACACGTTCTAACCGAAATGTAAATTATTGTAGCAACGATGCTTACTTAATGAATGGACATGGAGTATATCATAAAAAATGAATAAAATAAAGCCAGATTTTAAGATTTAACACGTAATACTATCAGGAAACCGTCCAACATTGCGGTTATTACCATCTTTAACGATACGTATATAGAGTGCCGCCCTGCTCCAGATCGATTATTACTCTATAGCAGTATACAATGCTGCCTTCCCTATTCTGCTCCAACAACCTCTATTCTGGAGTATAGCATGAAACCAGGCTTTATTATATCTCCTTTGGCTCCCACGGCCTCAATGGATAGGCACAAATGCAACCGGCTGGAAGAGGATATAGATATGATAAGTAATATCGCATCCCACACGCTTAAATCGCCCCTGCACACCATCCTAACTTACGCAAATGAACTGGATGAGCGACTTATTGCCCATCATATGCATGAGGAGCAAGGGTGGCTTCAGCTTATGCAGCAGGAAACCTTACGTATGCGGGAAATGATAGCCGCCTTGTTCGATTATCTATCGGTGGAGATCAACAGCGATGCCCCTCGCACCCCCGTTGATACAACCCATGTGCTTTCAATGGTACTGGGTAATTTGCGTAGCACCACTGAACAGCTACATGCCACCATCACCTACGACAGGCTTCCTGCGGTGCTTGGCAGAGAGAAATATATTGCCTCGCTCTTTTCCCATCTGGTTGATAACGCCCTCACTTTTCACGGCGACACCCCCCCTGTCATCCATATAACCGCCACTTCCCACGGGAATATGTGCGAATTCACTATCCAGGATAACGGTATTGGCATTAATGAAGAGTTCCATGACATTATTTTTATTCTATTTCAGCGTCTTCACTCGGTTGATAAATACCCTGGTCTTGGGGTAGGATTGGCAATGTGCAAAAAAATTGTTGAATGCGCAGGAGGCACTATCCGTGTATCCTCCGTGCCAGGCAAAGGAAGCCGTTTCATCTTTACCCTGCCTGCTGCACTATGATACCCTCAGTTTTGGATAGGCTTTCTGTAGGAGGTATATAAATGAACACAGCCCTACACCCTACAACCGATAATGATAAAGTAGTTTCGGTCTTGCTGATTGAGGATGTTGCCAGTGAGCAGCATTCCATTATGCAGGCAATTTCACAACGCGGTGCCATTACCGATTTGAATATCCGTACCGCTGGCTCCTTGAAAGCGGGCATGCGTATATTACACAATACCGCTGTTGATGTCGTGTTGCTTGATCTGGATTTACCCGATTCCAAAAGCCTGAAATCCATCAGCACTCTCCTCCACCATTTCCCCGATATCGCTATCGTTGTGCTAAGCGGCCATTCAGAGGAAGCACTAATGACCGAGGCATTGATGATGGGGGCACAAGAATTCCTGGTTAAAGGCGAATGCAGTGGAGTTATGATAAAACACACTATCCATCAGGCACTTACACGCAAAGTTGTTAATGACAAGAAAGCAGAAGCCCTAAAAAAAGCCGGGTAACAGCCTGGGTAACGGCGATGCTGCAATAATGGTTGGACAAAAGCAATTTATCTATTTATTTATAAGGGACTAATCTTGGGATAGGAATGTCTAATTCTCCTATCCCATTCCTCTTGCCCTACAAAACAGGGCTTTGCTTGTCTACAGGAGACTTACGTGACGCATTATTCTGGCCTGGCGCGGCCATTCCATAGACTCTGGAAACATGTTACCACCCGTCTTCCCTTATCTGTCGATGAGACACAGAATGAAATTACCTTCCAAAGCAATGGTATACTGACGCTGGGCGTTGAAATTGAACTGCAGCTTATTGACCCCCTCACCCAGAATCTGACACCACGGGCGGAAGAGCTGCTGAAAGCCGCCAGCCATGTGAAGAAACTAAAGCCGGAATTTTATTTAAGCACCGTAGAAATCAATACCGATAAGTGTGACAACGTGCATGCGGTAGAAGAAGACCTGCGCGCCACACTTGGAAGCGTCCAGGAGGTGGCAGAGAAACTGGGCATCCAGTTTTCTACCACCGGCGCGCACCCTTTTGCCAAATATGCCGATTGCCAGGTATCGCCTACCGCCCGCTACCAAGAGCTGATCGATCGTAACCAGTGGCTAACACGGCGTATGACTGTCTATGGGCTACATGTGCATATTGGTATGAAAAGCGGTGATGACTGTATCCGCTTCAATAATTTCTTCATGTATTTCCTGCCGCATCTGCTGGCGCTTTCCGGTAGCTCTCCCTTCTGGCAAGGTTCTGATACCGGCCTTGCCTCCTGCCGCCCCACCACCTATGAGGCGCTGCCCACCGCAGGCCAACCGTATAAATCGGAGAGCTGGCATGATTTTGAGCATTTATATGAAACACTGAAAAAATGCGGCTCTATCAAATCCTTAAAAGATTTATGGTGGGATATGCGCCCCAGCCCCGGCTATGGCACGCTGGAAATCCGCGTGTGCGATGGCCCGGCCACACTTTATGAAGCCTTGGCGATTACTGCCTTTATCCACACGCTGGCACACTGGTTTATTGAGAATGGCAGCTGGATGGAATCGGTGACCTACCCATCACACTGGCTCTCGCGAGAGAATAAATGGCGGGTGATCCGCTATGGTATGGGCGCGGAACTGGTGGTGAATGCCGATGGCAAAACCCGGCTGCTTTGTGATGATATACGCGATTGGGTAGAGAAACTTACCCCTTATGCCAAACGTCTTGGCTATGAAACCTATCTTGGCCACATACTTGACATTGTAACGCGTGGCACCAGTTCGGAACGGCAACGAAAAATATACCAGAAAACGGGTTCGCTCGAGGAGGTGGTGCGGCATAATGTGGCAGAGTTTATAGCGCAGAAGCCGTTATGGGAATAAAAGCAGAAGTCTGGACGTAAATATTAGTTAATTAATTAACCTCAGTTTTGGATAAGGCAAGAAGAAAGGATGGACAATTAGACAGC
>CAZXPG010000002.1:0-75609 GCA_964643145.1 uncultured Rickettsiales bacterium | reverse complement strand
GGAACGCAAAAATAAGGACTATACTGAAACCACTCTTCAAGTGGTTTCAGTATATTTATCCTCAAATAACAATTATTCCTCTTCATCATCCCATACAGGGGCAGCCTGTATGGTAGAAGCCTCTTCCTCTTCGCTATGGAACGCATCTATTTCCTGTTTCAACGCTCGCAGCACGGCTTGCAGCCCTTCCCCGGTTACACCAGAAAGCAGCATCACGTCTTTCCCTGCTGCCTCTTCCAGGGCCTGCTTTTTGGCTACAATTTCTTCCGGCAATAACGCATCGCATTTATTCAGAGCGAGAATCTCACGTTTTTCGGCAAGCAAAGCACTATATTCCGATAACTCATGACGGATAGTGTGATAGGCATCCGCTACATCATCACCGGTGCCATCCACCAGATGCAGGATAACCCCGCAACGTTCCACATGCTTGAGAAACTTATCCCCCAGCCCGTGCCCTTCATGCGCCCCTTCAATAAGGCCAGGAATATCAGCCACCACAAATTCGGTTTCATCACTATACACCACACCTAATTGTGGTTTTAGCGTAGTAAACGGATAATCAGCAATTTTAGGCTTAGCCGCAGATACTTTGGAAAGGAAGGTGGATTTTCCCGCATTTGGCAACCCTACCAGCCCAGCATCTGAGATCAGCTTCAGCCGCAACCACACCCACATTTCTTCCCCTGGCCAGCCTGGAGAAGCCTTGCGCGGCGCACGGTTGACTGAACTTTTATAATGGGCATTACCCGAACCACCATTACCGCCTTTAGCCAGCAGGAAACGCTGCCCTTCCTCCACCATATCGACAATAACCGTTTCACTATCATCCGCTATCACCTGGGTGCCCACTGGCACTTTAATGATAACGGGCAGGCGCGATTCACCGTGGCGGTTACGCCCTTTCCCCTGTTCGCCATTCTGCGCCTTGAAATGCTGTTTATAGCGGTAGTCGATCAGTGTGTTCAGGCCACCCACGCATTCGATGATAACATCCCCACCCCGGCCACCATCGCCACCATCTGGGCCACCAAACGGGATATTCTTCTCACGACGGAAACTGATACAGCCTGAGCCACCATTGCCGCTCTGTATAAATATCTTCACTTCATCAAGAAACTGCATCGTACCTTTCCAAACAAAAAGAGAGCAGCAAGTCTGTTGCTACTCTCTTTAATCCACTATGTTAAAAATGCTACCGCTATGCCGCAACAGATACATACACCCTGTTATCCGCCTTACGGGAAAACACTACCACACCAGCTTCAAGAGCAAATAGCGTATGATCTCTACCCACGCCAACATTGCTGCCCGCTTTCACTTTGGTGCCACGCTGACGTACAATGATGGTTCCTGCATTCACCTGTTGGCCACTATAACGTTTCACACCCAATCTGCGGCCTGCGGAATCGCGCCCGTTACGTGAACTACCACCTGCTTTCTTATGTGCCATTTCAACTGCTCCTTAAACTCTAAACCTACGCTGCCTTGCGGATATCTTTCACACGCACTAGTGTAACATACTGGCGGTGACCATTCTTCCGGCGATAATGTTGGCGACGTTCTTTTTTGAAGATAATTACTTTTTTATCACGTGTCTGGGAAAGGATTTCCACGGTGACACTAGCCCCTGCAACTAACGGAGAGCCAATGATCAACGCTCTTCCCTCATCACCAAGCAGCAGCACCTCATTCAATTCCACTTGCGAACCGGGTTCACCTTCCAGTTTCTCAAGTTTGACAACATCATTTGTAGCAACTTTATATTGCTTTCCACCTGACTGAACAACTGCAAACATCTTAACTTCTACACTCTTTATTATATATTCTTTAAGAGCAGCCCTTCTCACTCTTGAGTGCTAGCCACAACAATCATGGCACTATAAGCCCTTATGGCTGTTTGTCAACAAGACTTTACAATAAACAGCATAAAAATGCAATTACCTTACATGCCGTGCTTGACTTCCTGCCTATTCCTTGCTATTTATCGCCTTTTTTAAAGGCATTCGTTAGAGGATCACTTATTATGAAACGCACCTACCAGCCCAGCAATTTAGTACGCAAGCGCCGTCATGGTTTTCGTTCACGGATGAGCACCGTGGGTGGACGCAAAGTATTAAACAGCCGCCGTGCTGCTGGCCGCAAGCGTCTTTGCGCGTAAACTGTGCCATTGCCAGCAATACTGCCCCTGCGCAAACGGTCAGAGTTCGTTTCCCTTACCAAAACCGGAAACAAAGCCGTTTCGTATGGGCTGGTATTGCAGGCCAAGCCTTCCCCGTGCACCACACAAACCAATGATGACAGAAGCATTATCCGTTTAGGCTTCACGGTTACAAAACATGTTGGAAATGCCGTTATTCGCAACCGCGTTAAACGTCGTTTACGTGCGGCAGCACGCGAGGTTATACCCTATTACGCCGCTCCCTGCCACGATTATGTATTGATTGGCAGGCAGGGCACACTTACCCGCCCTTTTACCGACTTAGTAGGCGATATTAAATACACGCTAAAACGCGCAGGCTGTTACCAGCATCCTGAATCATCATGATTTGCACCCTCCTGCAATTGCTTATCCGCTTCTACCAGCTTTTCATCTCCCCTATTCTGCCTTCTGCCTGCCGTTTCAGCCCAAGCTGCTCACATTATGCTATGGAAGCACTGGCTACGCATGGTGCTTGCCACGGTAGCTGGCTAACCTTAAAACGGCTGCTTAGATGCCAACCCTGGGGTGGTTCTGGCGTTGATCCTGTACCTCCCCCTGCAAAAGATAAATAAAAATATTGTAAGACACCCCCTTAGTCTGCTATCTAAACAGCAGACTATAATTTTAATCTACTATACACACGTATGTCTGAATCGAAAAACCTTCTTCTTGCTGCCATTCTGTCTTTTGCTATTTTATTTGGCTGGCAGTATTTTTACGAACGCCCACGTCTTGAGCAAGCACAGCGTATTGCAGCGTTAAAACAAAAAGAAACGGCAACACAGAAACCTGCTGTAGCGCCCCTACCGCCTATGACACGGCAGGAAGCAGTCAACCAAGGAGGAAGAGTACATATCAGCACCGCACAACTACATGGCTCTATTACCTTGAAAGGCCTACGCTTTGATGATTTGACCTTGGCCAATTACCATACTAGCATTGATAAAGACAGCCCGGAAGTTTCCCTGCTTTCCCCCTCTAACACCACCGATGCCTACTTCGCTGAATTTGGCTGGCTGGCCACCGACAATACTATCATTGTGCCTGATGCCTCGTCGGTATGGACGGCCGATAAAAACACGCTACACGCTGGGGAAACCGTTACCCTCACTTGGGAAAGCCCGCAAGGGTTGCGGTTTACGTCGGCCATATCGCTTGATGAGCATTATATGTTTAGCGTGGCCCAATCAGTTACTAACAGTTCCGGCCAGAACGTCACCCTTCTGCCTTATGGGCTGCTGAACCGCAACTGGCACGCCGACCATCATCCCTTCTATATTCTGCATGAAGGCCCGATTGGCGTAATTAATAATATTCTTACCGAAGAGAAATATGCAGACCTGAAAGAACGCCACAACAAAGAATTTGACGAAAGTGCTAATGGCTGGGTAGGGATCACCGATAAATACTGGCTGACGGCACTGGTTCCTGATAAATCACTGGTATTTAAGACTAATTTTAGCCATAGCCAAAAAGGTGAGCACGATAAGTTCCAGGTAGATTACTTAGGCAAAGGCCGCGCTATCGCTCCTGGGGAGAAAATCAGCCTGGAGCACCATTTCTTTGCTGGGGCAAAGAAAGTATCGCTGCTCGACCATTATGCCGACACGCTGAATATTCCGCTTTTTGATCGGGCAGTAGATTTTGGCTGGTTCTATTTCCTTACCAAACCTATGTTTAAAGCACTGCAATTCTTCCACTCCCATGTCGGGAATTTTGGGATTGCTATTATGCTATTAACCGTGTTTGTTAAGCTGCTGATGTTCCCACTGGCAAATAAATCCTATAGTTCCATGAGTAAAATGAAGGCACTCCAGCCGGAACTATTGAAAATACGTGAGCGGTTTGAGGATGATAAGGTACAATTAAACAAAGAAGTGATGGAACTCTATAAGCGTGAAAAGGTGAACCCAGTATCGGGCTGTCTGCCGATGCTGGTGCAAATACCGGTATTCTTCTCGCTCTATAAGGTGTTGTTTGTGACTATTGAAATGCGTCACGCCCCCTTCTTTGGCTGGATCCATGATCTTTCTGCGCCTGACCCTACCTCTATCTTTAACCTGTTTGGCCTGATCCCCTGGCAGCCGCCTGCCTTCCTGATGATTGGCGCGTTGCCGCTAATTATGGGGGTTACCATGGTGCTGCAACAACGGCTGAACCCGGAACCAAGCGACCCTGTGCAAGCTAAGGTGATGAAATTCCTGCCTGTTTTCTTCATTTTCATGTTCCATAGTTTCCCAGCAGGATTAATCCTCTACTGGGCATGGAATAACACGCTCTCCTTCCTGCAACAATGGGTGATTACACGGGATGTACGGACAGAGAAAAAGGCAAAAGCTTAACCACCATGCGTATTCTTGCTTTAGACACCAGCACCGGCCATTGTTCTGTTACCGTGTTATCGGAAGGCATATGCTATAGTGCCGAAGGAACGGAAGCAGAATCACAGGCTTCCAGCTTGTTCTCGCTGCTAGCGCATGTCTTACAACGCGTAGGGCTTTCTTACGCACAGCTTGACCGTATTGCCGTTACCACCGGCCCTGGCAGCTTCACCGGTGTACGCATTGGACTGGCGGCTGCTAAAGGCATAGCACTGGCTAGCGGCCTGCCTTTGATTGGGGTAAGCGGCCTAGAGGCAATTGCCTGGGAAGCAGCAAGGAAACAGCCTGCTATGCCTATCCTTGCGGTGCTAGATGCACGAAGAAACCAGCTTTACGCCCAATATTTCCACGCTGATCTTACACCTGCCAAACCTGCTGCACTGCTCTACAAGCACGATATTGTCGCCTATGCTGGCACAGATCCTTTCCTGCTGGCGGGAAATGGCGTTGCACTGGTGCAGGAGTTACTACCTCATGCCACTCCCCTGCCTGAGGTTACTATTCCTCATGCCGCCATGATAGCCTGCCTTGCCGCACACAAAACCCCTGAACACACAGTGGACGCCTTCTATATACGGGAACCCGATGCCAAGGCAAAAGCAGCATTATAATGTGATTATCATTGGCGCAGGTGCCGCCGGGCTGATGTGCGCCATCCATAGCAGTAGCCGTGGGCATTCAGTATGTATTCTAGAACATAACCCGCATGTGGGAGAGAAAATCCGTATTTCCGGCGGTGGACGCTGTAATTTCACCAATATTCACACTTCTCCTCGTAATTATCTCTCCGAGAATCCGCATTTCTGCACCTCTGCCCTGTCACGTTATCGCCCGACAGATTTTATCGCACTGCTACACAAGCACCATATCAGCTATCATGAAAAAACCCTAGGGCAACTTTTCTGTGATGGTTCCTCCAAACAGATCATTACCATGCTGCTTGAAGAATGCAGAGCACAGCAGGTAATGATCACGCTGGGATGTAGTGTAACACACGTAGAAAAAGCAGAGTGTTTTCAGATACATACGTCGCAAGGAACAATGAGCTGTGACAGGCTGGTGGTTGCCTCCGGTGGGTTGTCAATCCCCAAACTTGGTGCTACTGGCATTGGCTATGATATTGCCAGACAGTTTGGCCTGCCGGTTATTCCCCCTCATCCTGCCTTGGTGCCCCTCACCCTAGGCGACCCACAGCTTACCACCTTGAGCGGCATCGCGCTAGAAACCGTTGCTAGCACTGCTAGGGCCTCATTTCAGGAAAGCATGCTTTTCACCCATAAAGGCCTCAGTGGCCCGGCGATCCTGCAAATTTCCTCCTACTGGCAAGAGGGCACACCGATTACGCTGAACCTGCTGCCTGGCATAGATTTCTATGCAGAACTCAACCATGCACGGCATGGCCGCACCACTCTTTCTTCCCTGCTGAACCGCCATTTTTCTAAGCGGCTAGCAGCCTTATGGGCGCAAACACTGCCTACCAAAATTCTGGCGGAAATGAAAGCCAGCGAACTTCAATCCATAAGCACTACCCTACAATCATGGCAGCTTATGCCTACCGGCACTGAAGGATTCCAGAAAGCGGAAGTCACCCGTGGTGGCGTTGATACACGCGCACTCTCTTCAAAAACCATGGAAGCAACCAGCGTGCCTGGCTTATTTTTTATTGGGGAAGTGGTGGATGTTACCGGCTGGCTGGGTGGCTATAACTTCCAGTGGGCCTGGGCATCGGCTGCCGCTGCGGGTGCCGCAGTCTAGCACTATATTCCTATTGACATTGGCGCAAGAATATTTAATATATTAACAGGAGTTAACTTTTTCTAAACACAATCCTATCATGCCAGCGTTGGAAAGCCACCTATATCCAACATTGAGGTTATATTATGAAAGACTCAACCAGTTTATACCCCTCCCATGATACACAACAGCAGACTCAGGGAGGGCATGGTAGCACTACTATAATCACCACCCTAGACCAACCACAATCGCTTCCCACTGGGAAAACTCATACAGCAGAGGGCCTTCGTTATCAGGAAAAAGGCGACTCTATGAGCGCACTCAACAGTTATAATCGAGCAATAGAGTGTGATCCTCAGTATGCTCCAGCCTATATTAACCGTGGCTATATTTATAGCAACCAGGGTAACTATGAGTTGGCAATACATGATTATACTACGGCAATACAGTTAGATAGTAATTGTACTATGGCCTACACTAATCGTGGTCATCTTTATTATAGACAATGCAACTATACGCTAGCAATAGATGATTACAACACCGCACTAGCGTTAGATAATGCTTGCGCTACAGCCTATACGGGCCTGGGTCATGTTGCTTATGCACGCTCTAACTATGGAGATGCAGTTCAGCATTATGAGAAAGCAGTACATTTGGCCCCTAAAAATGCCCTAGCCTATATTGACCGTGGCAATGCTTATGCTGGGGAACGCAAATACGAACTGGCAATGCATGATTATAATCATGCACTAACGTTAGATGCTACCAATATTTTTGCTTATATTAACCGTGGCAATCTTCATCACAAACAAGGCAACTATACGCTGGCAATGCATGATTATAATTATGCACTAGAATTAAGTCCTATTAATGCTCGTGATTTCCTAAGTCGCTCTTCTACTTATCATGATGTATGCAGGAAATTACCGAACAATATCAGTCCAGCTTCTTCATCGATACAACAGGTATCACACCACTCCAAAGGCAATAACACTGCTTTTTCTCCCGCACGCTAGAATACCATAGTTTATTCACTAACCTCGGCTTTAGATGATATAATCTTCCCACTCCTCTTCCGGCACGGCATCATGCGGAATAATCATTCCGCGCCGTGAGATGCCTGCTTTATGCACTGATTCCGGGTTATGGCTGAGTAAAGGATGCCAGCTATAGAGGGGTTTACCTTCCGCAACTAAACGATAGGCGCACGTAGAAGGCAACCAGCTAAGGGTTGTTACTTTTGCTGGGGTAAGAGTAATACAGCCAGGCACATTGTTGGAACGATTGGGGTAGTCGCTACATTTGCAGGTTGTTTTATCAAGATAAGGACAACTCAAACGCGTTAAGGCAATCTCACCCGTCTCCTCATCTTCCAGCTTCACCATACAGCACAGGCCACAACCATCACACAGCGATTCCCACTCTTCCCTGTTCATTTCTGCCAGAGTTTTGTGCATCCAAAAAGGGGGTGCTTCTATCATCACAGCGCCTTTAAAGGAAGGTACGGAATAATAATACCACCTGCGACATATCCAATTTCCCTATGGTGATGCCTGTCATACTACCTTTCACCACAAAGTGCATATTCTCAGAAGTGGCATCGTTGGCCTCAGGCACTTCCGCCATTTGCGTGAACGCAGCCATGGCTTTCTCTTTATCACTAATGGCCTGAATGAAAAGCAGATAGTCAAGCAGCTTAGGCATGTGGTTGATCTGCAAGGATAGCTCGCCCTCCGGCATAAAACGCCGGACAGAAGCATTTACGCGGCCTCGCAGCGACACGCCAATATCCCCGCCCTGAATATCACATTCATGCACAGTAATTTCGGCAGCTTCAAAATCACTCCCCCCGATGCCTTTATTGGAGTTTGCACTATTCTCTGCTGTTTTAGTACCTTCAAAACCAATACTTACTTTAGCTTGCAGCGTGCCAGGAATATGCAGCATATTCCTATATTCTTCGTTAAAATCAATCCCTTGTAATGCAAGAATAATGTTTGAATGATAATTAGGGCCGTCGCTTTCCAGGATACGCATTTCAACCAGCGCAGGTGATGTATGCACTATTACCCCCTCACTGCCAGTATCTACTAGTTTAAACCCTTCATCCTTATAACGGAATAGTTGTATTTCATCAGCAAAACCGCTATTATCATTAAACTTTCTCCAAGAGGCCAACGACTTTAATTGGAAAGCAATCAAGGGTTCTTTAGCATATTCCACCTGAAATTGCTTCCGTGCTTCCACCTCGCCGGTATCCACTATCAACTTGCCCACCGGCAGCACTGTATACGTGTTATGCCATAGATCCGCCGTTAACAATAGTTTTTCTGTTGAGAACCCTTGACCTGTCTTACCTTTTTCAGCCAAGAGGGGTTTATTAATAACAATATGGTAAATACCTGGAAAACCACCTACTTCAATCGATTGATAGGAAAAATCAGGTGCATCTTTGCGCTGTTTTAATGTGGTTGCATAATCCGAAATGCCTGTTTTAATGCGGGAAGCACCATAATACCAGGCCGCGCTATAGCCAAAGGCAAACAGTACAACACCTATCAGTAACCAAACAGCCCATTTACGCATATTTCCTCCGGCGTATTATTTTGCCTTATCCACCATCATGTTACGCGTCATCGTCGGAACACTCACCGTCAACCCGTCTAAGGCTTCCGTCATTTTAATCTGGCAGCCTAAACGGGAAGTATGCGTCAGGCCAAAGGCTAAATCCAGCATATCTTCTTCATCTTCTGTAGCATCATCAAGCTTGCTGTAATAGGCCGGATCAACAATCACATGACAGGTAGAGCAGGCAAGCGAGCCTTCACAGGCGCCTTCCAGGTCTATATCATTATTATGGGCAATTTCCAGCACAGAAAGCCCCAATGGTGCCTCCACTTCCTGACGTGAACCATCCGCACCAATAAACACCATCTTTGGCATGTGTATTTTCTCCATTATTAAACCCTACCCTCACCCTAACCCTCTCCCAAAGGGAGAGGGGACTAGCACAGGCCATGAATTCCCTCTCCCTCTGGGGGAGGAGACCAGCACAGGCTATGAATTCCCTCTCCCTCTGGGAGAGGGTTAGGGTGAGGGAACATTGCAGTAATATATACCTTATTTACGCCAATGAAGAAAAGCATTATTATGCTTTTTTAGCACTCTTCCCCTTCTCTTTCTGCTCATGCGCTGTCAGCCGCGTTTCCAGCTCTCCCAGCTGCATCCCTTTCAGCGCCCCGCCAATATGCTTATCCATCTGGCGGGAAGCCAGTATCTCGGCCTGTTCTTCCAGTTTCTGGAGCTGTGCATTAATCCGCTCGCGGTCATGTTGTGTGAGCAGGGTTTTCAACTGCATCACCGCCTCATCCACCACGGCGCGCTCTTTTGCACTTAACAATTCCCCATCCTCATGGAGCGCCTGCTCTAAGGCCAGCAGGCTGCAGCTGGCTTCAGTTTTTGCTTCAGCAAGCAAGCGGTTTTCCATATCAGCGCGGGCATACTGCATGGAATCATAGAGCATTTGCTCAATCTCGCCTTCCCTCAACCCATAGCTTGGCTTAACGGCTACTTCCTGGTGTGTGCCGGTTTGCTCTTCTTTAGCAGAAACCGTCAATAACCCGTCTGCATCCACCGTAAAAGTCACCTTCACCCGTGCCACCCCGGCTTTTAAGGGGGGAATACCTTTCAACTCAAACCGCGCCAGTGTCCGGCAATCCTGCACCATTTCCCGTTCGCCCTGCACCACATGGAACTGCATCCCGGTCTGGCCGTCCATATAGGTGGTAAATTCCTGCGCAACAGAGGTGGGGATAGCACTGTTACGGGGGATAACTTTTTCAACCATTCCTCCCATAATTTCAATACCTAAGGAAAGCGGCGTCACATCCAGCAGCAAATTGCCAGAACCGTGCGTTAAGCCTTCAGCCTGTAGGGCCGCACCTTCTGCCACCACCTTATCGGGATCAATCCCCACGAGCGGCTCTTGCCCAAACAAAGCGGCCACCTGTTGCCGTATGAAAGGAATACGGGTGGAACCTCCCACCAGCACCACGCCTTTAATATCTTCCGGCGATAAGCCCGCATCTTCCATAATGTCTTCACATAAAAGCAAGGTACGTTCAACATAAGAGGCAATCAGCTGCTCAAACCAGTCACGACTTACTGTTCCCACCCGCACCTCATGGCTTAACTGCTCTTTGATACGACGCGCTTCTGCCACGGCGGCGCTCCAACCCATCCGGCTAAGGGAAGCAGGGTCTTGCTGTTTTTCGGCAAGCAGGGCTTTAGCCAGCAGCTGGTCAAAATCATCGCCACCAAGCGCCGCATCGCCACCGGTAGCCAGCACCTGAAATACGCCTTTTTCCATACGCAACAGCGAAATATCAAAGGTGCCGCCACCTAAATCATAGACCGCATACACGCCTTCCGCCCCGCTATCTAAGCCATAAGCAAGTGCTGCCGCCGTTGGCTCATTCACCAGCCGGAGCACCGAAAGCCCAGCCAGCCGTGCCGCATCTTTCGTGGCTGTACGCGCTGCATCATCAAAATAGGCAGGCACGGTGATAACCACCTGGGTCACTTCCTCACCCATATAACGTTCTGCCCTGGCTTTCAGTGCTTTCAGTATTTCAGCCGACACCTCCACCGGCGTCAGCTTTCGTGCACCAAGCCGCAGCCGTACCATTGCTTCCTGTTCTTCCCGGCTTGCCTCATCCACTGGATAAAGCGCGGCAATTGACTGAATATCCTGATAGCTGCGCCCCATCAGCCGCTTTACCGAACGGATGACATTATCCTCTTCCTGCCGTGGCTCTCCCACCAGCACCGCGCCATCTTGTAAATAGGCGACAACAGAGGGAAGCAGGACACTCTCTTCCTCACCGCTTATCACCTCTGGCTTATGATGAAGCGCAACGGCCACCAGCGAGTGCGTTGTGCCAAGATCAATACCAACGGCTATGCTGCGTGGTTTTTCCGCGTGGGGGGATGGGGTCTGTCCGGGTTCGTGAATATCAAGTAACTGCATGGTTTCTACGCTTTGCCTTTATCTCTTCGCCTAGTTTTTCGGCATAACGCAGCCTTATGGCTAGTTCTGCCGCCTGTTCCAGTTGTCCGGCATGGTACGCCTCTGCAAATTGCCGGAATAATTGCTGCTGCTCGGTTTCTGTTTCCGCAGCCAGCGCTTTAAGTGCGGCGATAGTCTCTGCCTCCTGCAAACGCTCCCTGGCTTCCATGGCATCGATTAGCACATGCGGCGAAGGCTTCACGCCACCGCTTTCGGTATTAACCTTTATATCATGCAGAGAAAGCAGATATTCAGCACGCCGGACAAGATGCTTTAGAATAGCATAGGCTTCATTTAGGCGCATTGCCTCTTCAATATGATGCTTACGCTCTTCTGCCGGCAGATGCGCCAGCATATCGGGATGAAAGGCACGCTGCCGGGCAAAATAGGCCTGGTTCAGCGCGTCGCTGTCTATTTCCGGCGCAACTGCTAGCCCCAGGCGGGAAAAATGGTTTTCCTTCCCGCTAGACATTAAACGACTCACCGCAGCCACAACGGCCTTTTTCATTGGGGTTGGTAAAGACAAAGCCAGATTTCAATTTTTCTTCAACAAAATCCATCTGCGTGCCAATCAGGTACATCACTGCTTTCGGGTCAATCAGCACACGCACACCGTCTGCCTCGATCACCTCATCAAATGGCCCTTTTTCATCAGCATATTCAATAAGATAGGACAAGCCGGAACAACCGCCTGACTTCACCCCCACCTTAATGCCTACGGAAGGTTTACCGCGCCGCTCAAGCAATGTCTTAACCCGCGCTATGGCGGCGTCTGTAATGGTAAGTATTGGTGCTGCCATGATTTTTACCGTGTTAGTATGAGTGGTGGGGTCTGTTATCCATCGGGGCAATGGAAAGCCTGAAACCCAGATCATGCAATAGATGATCTAAACTATCGGTATGTTCCATATCAATATCATCTTTTTCATCCCAGGAAATATTTCCTTGCGCTTCAGCCACATCATAAAGTGCTTGCAGAAAAGCTTCCTTGCATCCATCTTTCAGATATTCTTCCAGTGCAGTCTCAAGATACAACATAGATTGTTCTTTGTCTTTTAACGACTCCATAAGCCATTCACGGTAATCTGATGTATGTTCTTTTATAAATTTTTCATCCATGTTCTCTACCCCGCAATTCTTTTAGATAGGCTTTAGCGCATGCAATATCTTTCTGCTGACTAGCTTTATCACCCCCACATAACAGGATAATAACAACACTATTTACTTCTGTAAAATATACTCTGTAGCCTGCGCCATAATGAATGCGCAACTCCTGCACCCCTTCCCCCACTGGCTTACTATCACCATAAAGACCCAACGCTAACCGCCCTATTCTTTGCTGAATAACAGCCTGCGTTTTCTTATCTTTAATGGATTTCATCCATTCCTTGTAGGGCTCCTTGTTATTCTTTTCCTTATAGATTAACAAGGTTTTAGGTGCATTTTCCATTCACTTCGACACCTAGCCTTGCTTGGCTTTATAATCCTCGATTGCCGCTTTAATGGCATCTTCCGCCAGCACGGAACAATGGATTTTCACCGGGGGCAAGGAAAGTTCCTGAGCGATGGTAGTGTTTTTAATACTGGCTGCTTCTTCCAGTGTCATGCCTTTCACCATTTCCGTCACCAGTGAACTGGAGGCAATAGCGGAACCACAGCCGAAGGTTTTGAATTTTGCATCTTCAATCACCCCTTCGCTATTCACACGGATTTGCAGTTTCATCACGTCACCACAAGCTGGCGCTCCCACCAAGCCTGTGCCTACTTCTTCTGCGTGCTTGTCAAATGACCCCACGTTACGTGGATTCTCATAATGATCGATGACTTTTTGACTATATGCCATAATATTTATTCCCTATTTGTTACCCTAACCAACCTCAGTTTTGGAGTGTATTATTACCCTATGATAGGGGGCCAAAGGCTTCATATCATAGGATTAATGTTATTATTAACTTAAAATAATGGCAAAAACGACGCTTTTTGACATTATTTTTTAATATCATGCCAGTTTTGGATAAGCATAGCTTATCCAAAACTGAGGTTAATCAATGCCCAGCCCACTGGATGGATTTTAGATCAACCCCTTCCTGGACCATTTCCCATAATGGGCTCATATCACGCAATTTTTTAATGTTCTCGGTAATCACCCGAATGGCGAAATCAATTTCCTCTTCAGTGGTAAAGCGACCAATACCAAAGCGGATAGACGTATGCGCCAGTTCTTCATCCACCCCTAATGCCCTCAGCACATAGGAAGGCTCAAGGCTCGCTGATGTACAGGCAGAGCCAGATGATACGGCTAAGTCTTTAATCGCCATAATCATCGACTCGCCTTCAATATAGGCAAAGCTCAAATTCAAATTACCAGGAATGCGTTGTTCTTTATCACCGTTTAAAAACACATCCGGCACTTCCGCCACAATCGCATTATAGAGCTTGTTACTCAGATATTTAATCTTTTCATGATCCATAGCCATTTCCGCTTTGGCAATACGGGCAGCTTCCCCTAAGCCCACCACCAGCGGCGCAGGCAAGGTGCCGGAACGCATGCCACGCTCCTGCCCACCGCCGTTAATTAATGGCACCAGGCGCACACGCGGCTTGCGGCGTACATAGAGCGCACCAATCCCTTTCGGGCCGTAAATTTTATGACCGGAAATGCTCATTAAATCAATCTGCATTTCTTCCACATCCAGCGGAATTTTCCCGTAAGCCTGTGCCGCATCGGTATGGAACAGCACACCATGCTTGCGGCAGATTGCGCCAATGGCTTTCAGCGGCTGAATCACCGCTATTTCATTATTTACCGCCATCACCGATACCAGGGCCGTGCGCTCGGTAATCGCTGCTTCCAGGGCTTCCAGGTCAATCAACCCATTGGGCTGCACCGGCAGATACGTTACCTTGAACCCTTCCTGCTCTAAATGACGGCAGGCATCCAGCACACATTTATGCTCGGTTACCACAGTAATAATATGGTCGCGCTTATCACCATAGAAATGCGCCACACCTTTAATAGCTAAGTTGTTTGATTCGGTTGCACCAGAGGTAAAAATAATCTCCTTATCACTGGCGCCAATCACATCTGCCACCTGGCCTCTCGCCTTCTCTACACCCTCTTCTGCCTCCCAGCCATAGGCATGGCTGCGCGAATGCGGATTGCCGAACTTCTCCGTAAAATACGGCATCATGGCATCCAGCACGCGTGGATCCATCGGGGTTGTAGCCTGGTAATCGAGATATACAGGTAATCGTAAGGCTGTTTCTTTTATGCTCATTGTTTCCTCTGACTATAATAACGAATATACTAACACCAGTTTTCACGTGGTTTTGGTATATAATGCTTTCCATGCCGCAATAAAGCGGCTCACCTCCGTTGCCGTTGTGCCCCGCCCCATACTCACCCGGACAACAGATGAGGCTAATTCTTCCGCTACTCCCATCGCACAGAGCACATGCGATATTGTCACACGCCCGGAAGAGCAGGCAGAACCACTGCTAAGCGCAATACCCTCCAGATCAAAGTGAATCAGCTGCGTTTCACTGGATACGCCCGGCATGGCAATCAGCGACGTGCCCGCCAGCCTTCTGGCATTCTTTCCCAAAATCACCGCTTCTGGTAGTAATGCCTCCTCAAGTTGCTGCTGTAGCGTAAGCAAACGCTGCTGCTCTTCCTCTATTTCTTCTGCGCCCACCACTGCTGCTGCAAACCCTACCGCCGCTGCCAGGTTTTCGGTTCCAGCACGGAAACCTAACTCCTGCCCACCGCCATGGATGATAGCTGAAAGCGGTACATTCCGTTTCATAATCAATGCGCCAATTCCATGCGGGCCACCACATTTATGGGCGGAAATACTCAGCATATCCACCCCTAGCTGCCCCATATCAACCGGTATTTTACCAAATCCCTGCACCGCATCACTATGCACCAATGCACCATAGTGCTTGGCAAGGGCGGCAATCTCGGCTATAGGTTGTAATACGCCTGTTTCATTACCAGCAACCATCACCGATACCAGCTTTGGGCCTTTCATTTCCTGAAGCAACCGTTCGAGTGCTGCTTTATCTACCACTCCATCACCATCCACCGGAATCAACACCGGCTGTTCCGCACTTCGCAGCACCGATATATGCTCAACGGCAGAAGCCAGCACGGTATAGCCCTTTAATCCCTTTAGCGCAAGGTTATTGGCCTCGGTGCCAGACGCCGTAAATACCAGCCGGTATCCCTCCCCTTTTACCACCTGAAGCAGCGTGTTTCGCGCTTCTTCCAGCCGCTTACGCGCTTCCCGCCCCAACCTATGCACGGAAGAGGGGTTAAAGGGAAGGAACGGCAGGCTGTTCATCACTTCCTTCACCTGTGGTTTTAGGGGAGCGGTAGCATTATAATCCAGGTAAATCATCCTACTACCCGCCTATCACACACATCCTGAAGTGAAACAGCGCGAAGATAGGCTTGAATATGGTTCCCTAGGCCCTCCCATAAATCATGGGTCATGCACATGGTTTTATCCTGCATACAACCGGAACTATGTTCTTCCTTACAGCGAGTGATTTTTATTTTCTCATCGACCGCCGCAATAATATCCGCAATATGCACATCTACCGCCGGGCTTGCCAACCTATAACCACCGCCTGGCCCGCGAACCGATAGCACCAGCCCTTCCTTACGCAATTTCACAAATATCTGCTCAAGATAGGAAATCGCTATCTGCTGGCGCAGCGCAATATCACTTAGCGCCACAGGCCTATCTTCCTTGCCATAGACCGCAATATCCACCATCGCCATGACAGCATAGCGGCCTTTGGTGGTTAGCATCATGGGCGGATCTCCCAGTTCTCAGCCGTGGCTTCAATCATATGCTGCTGCGCCTCAAGCTCCTCCACCCGTTTCTTTAACTGTTTTGTCTCTTCCATTAATACATCCATTGCCCGCTGCACCGGGTCAGGAATATCCCCCCCTGTCGTGCCATAGGCACCGAAATTCTGCCCGGCTTCTGCTTTCTTTTTGCCATTCCTCGCCTCTCTGGCAGGCACCCCCACCATGGTTGCCCCTTCCGGCACATCACGCACTACCACGGCATTGGAACCTATACGGGCATTATCGCTAATCTTTATCGGGCCAAGTAGTTGTGCCCCCGAACCAATCACTACATTATTGCCTATCTGCGGATGGCGGATACCTGGAGAAAATGAAACTCCACCCAGTGTAACCCCATGATAAAGCGTCACATCATTGCCAATCACCGCCGTTTCACCAATCACCACGCCCATACCATGGTCAATAAAAAACCGCTCCCCCACTTTTGCGCCCGGATGAATTTCTATCCCGGTAAAAAAGCGTGATACTTGCGAAATAAACCGCGCCAGCAATCGCCATTCACGCTGCCACAACCAGTGCGCCAGCCGGTGCAAAATCACCGCATGGAACCCCGGATAGCATAATATAATTTCTATCCGGGAATGAGCCGCCGGATCACGGGCAAAAAAGGAATCAATTTCCTGAAGAAAATGCTTTAACATGGATGATTAGACCTAACAAAGGATAATATTGCTCTAGCATAATATCTCCTAGACTAATTCGTTCCATTTATCAACGCTTGCAGAAGCGAAAGATACGAGTTATAGTGCAGTTTCAATAAAATAAAGGGCAAATATTGCATGGTTCCTGCATAATTAAGGTTAATTAACTCATAACTGAGTAAATTAGTCAACTATTATCCACTAAAATCATGCCGTAATGCCATGAGTCTGTTAAAGGGGAAGAATGCCTGAAGTTATATTAAATGGTCCAGAAGGACGTATTGAAGGCCGTTACAGCCATAGTGAGAAAAAAAATGCCCCGGTTGCGCTGGTGCTACACCCTCACCCTGTGCATGGTGGCACTATGAATAATAAGGTGGTGTATAACCTCTATCATGCTTTTGTGCGCCACGATTTTTCAGTGTTGCGTATCAATTTCCGTGGTGTGGGGCGGTCACAAGGGAAGTTTGATAATGGCGTAGGCGAACTGACCGACGCCGCCTCCGCGCTTGACTGGCTGCAACTGCAAAACCCCAACGCCTCCACTTTCTGGGTGAGCGGTTTTTCGTTTGGTGCCTGGATTGCCATGCAACTGCTGATGCGCCGCCCCGAAATTGGTGGCTTTATTGCCATTTCCCCACCGGTGAATAAATATGACTTTTCCTTTCTGGCTCCCTGCCCGGCACCAGGGCTGATTGTACAAGGCGACCAGGATAGTATTGTTTCTGAAGATGCTGTAAGTGGCCTCGTCGAGAAATTAACACGCCAACGCAATTCTAACATTGAATATCAGATGATTCCTGGGGCGGATCATTTCTTCCGCAGCACCATGGAAGATCTTAACACGCAGCTTGACTATTATATTGAGACCAAACTGGCTGATATGAACAAGCCACGCAAAATTAAGCCCGATAGAAGGCGCCGCCAGTTACCGCTCGAGTAGCACCGGTGGTAGAGGGCAGGCTAAGCGGCAGGCCCTCTACTGAACGCGCAGCAAGAAAACCAAACGCTTCCGCCTCCAGCATATCGCCATTCCACCCCTGTTTCTCAACAGTCTCTACCGTTCCTGGCAGCAATGCCCTTAATGCCTTAAACAAGCTGACATTATGCCTGCCACCACCAGTTATCAACCATTTCTCAGGCAATGCCGGAAAATGCTCACTTGCTTTACGCAATGCCATTGCCGTAAACACGGTGAGGGTTGCCGCACCATCAGCAGCAGAAAGCCCTTGCATAATATCGGTAGAAAAACTGTTGCGATCGAGTGATTTAGGCGGTTTTCGCGCAAAAAAAGCAGAGGAAAGCAACTGCTCAAGCACCATTTCATGCACCTGTCCACTGGCTGCTAACCTACCCATTTCATCATAATCGCTTCCAGTATGCTGAAACACCCAATCATCAAGCAAGGCATTGCCAGGGCCGGTATCAAAAGCAAGAATCTCTCCCCTTTCCCCAAGCCAGGTCACATTGGCCACTCCGCCAATATTCACTATTGCCAAAGGCTTAGGAAGATACTGCGCGAGTGCCGAATGATATAGGGGCACAAGCGGTGCGCCTTGCCCACCTGCTGCCATATCCCTGCGCCTGAAATCAGCCACCACATTAATCGCCGTCTGTTCAGCAAGAAGAGCCGCATCGCCAATCTGCCAGGTGATATGCTCATCCGGGCGGTGCATAATCGTCTGGCCATGAAAGCCTATCACATCCACCGCTTCTGGCGATAGCTCTGCCTTTGTGAGTAGCTGTTTTACTGCCTCGACATGATGGAGGGTTATTTCACGCTCCACCGCCAGCATATCACCCTGCCCAGAAAGCAGTGCCCGCAAACATGCTTTGCATTCAGCACTATAGGGTAGCGAGAGTGACGCACCTCTCTCGACTATATGAACACTATCGGTTTGTATAAGCGCAGCATCCACTCCATCTAAAGACGTTCCACTCATCAGGCCTATAGCCTGCACACATTTAGGCATCCTGGTAGGCCGCCGCCGCATCATCAGCCACACTCACCTCATCTACAGCTATCTCATCCACAATAGCTTTAGCCGTCTGACGTATCTGCGCCTCAATCCGGTCGGCAATAGCCGGGTTGTCTTTTAAGTAGTGACGGACATTCTCCCTGCCTTGCCCAATACGGATATTATCATAGGAAAACCAAGAGCCTGATTTTTCAATAATGTTGGCTTTCACCCCAAAATCAATAATCTCTCCCAAGCGCGATATGCCTTCCCCATATAATATTTCAAAATCGACAGTTTTAAACGGGGGCGCAACCTTGTTTTTTACCACCTTCACCCGTGTCTGGTTACCCGTAATTTCATCCTTATCCTTCACGGCTCCCACACGACGAATATCCATACGCACCGATGCATAGAACTTCAGCGCATTTCCGCCCGTGGTAGTTTCTGGGTTGCCAAACGCTACCCCTATTTTCATACGGATCTGGTTAATGAAAATAATCATACAGTTAGAACGTGAAATAGAGCCGGTCAACTTACGCAGTGCCTGGCTCATCAGCCGCGCCTGTAACCCCATATGGGAATCGCCCATTTCGCCTTCAATTTCCGCTTTCGGCACTAGTGCTGCCACACTATCTACCACCAGCACATCAATGGCACCGGAACGCACCAGCGTATCGGTAATCTCCAAGGCCTGCTCGCCGGTATCAGGCTGGGAAATAATCAACTCATCAATATTGACCCCTAATTTTTTGGCATAGACCGGATCAAGCGCATGTTCGGCATCAATAAATGCACAGGTGCCACCTTTCTTCTGGGCTTCAGCAATCACATGCAGCGTAAGCGTTGTTTTTCCTGAACTTTCCGGGCCAAAAATCTCAATAATACGCCCACGTGGCAACCCTCCCACCCCTAGTGCCATATCAAGCCCTATCGAACCGGTAGAAATCACATCCACCTCTATCGCTGGCCTTTGCCCCAGTTTCATAATTGAGCCTTTACCAAAGGCTTTTTCAATCTGGCTCAGTGCCGTATCTAATGCTTTCTGTTTATCCATGCTATTGCACTCTCTTAGCTATTCATGACTTCCTTCACCTTGCTGGCCAACTGTTTTAAGGTAAATGGCTTTGGCAGGAAATTAAATTTACGCTCTGTCCCATAGGTTTTAATAAAAATATCCTCGGCATAACCTGAAATAAATATCACGCGAATATGCGGATATTTCTCGGCTATTTGTTCAATCATTGCCGGGCCATTCATCCCCGGCATAATAACATCAGTAATAATAACATTAATCTTCTCACCCTGCTCTTCGATAATATTAAGGGCAACATCCCCAGAACTTGCCTCAAGCACTGTATAGCCTTTATTGGTAAGCGCGTGCGAACTGAAAAGCCGCACCGGCGTTTCATCTTCCACTAAAAGAATCGTGCCATTGCCGGTCAAATCCGCCGTTACTGGTTTTTCTAATGCCTCCTGCTGGCTCTGCTCTTCCTTGATTGATTTATCGTAACCACGCAGAAAAATGCTAAATACCGTTCCTTCTCCCTCCTTGCTTGTCACATAAATATAGCCACCTGTCTGTTTAACAATGCCATATACGGTTGAAAGCCCAAGCCCTGTACCCGAACCAATTTCTTTGGTAGAGAAAAATGGTTCAAAAATCTTACCCAGCATCTCTTTCGGTATGCCTGTACCTGTATCTATTACTTCGATCAACACATAATTCCCCGGTACAATCACCTCATCTTCCGCAGGAGGGATAAGGTCACGGCTGAGTGATTGGCCTTTCTCAATCACTATGTTACTGGTTTTAATGGCAAGAATGCCACAACCATTCATTGCATCACGCGCATTCACCGCTAGGTTAATCATCACCTGATCAAGCTGGCCCTGATCAACCTTCACCAGCCACAAATCGTGGCCATGACTGACCTTTAGCTCAATATTCTCACCTATCAAACGGCGTACCAAGCTGGACAATTCTGCCAACACCACGGTGATATCAAGTATCTCAGGCTGCAATGTCTGCTTGCGTGAGAAAGCTAGCAATTGCCGCACCAAATTAGCGGCACGATTGGTATTCTGCTTAATCTGCATAAGATCTGCAAAAGACTGATCCCCTGCGGGATGCCTGAGCAGTAATAGATCACAAAATCCAATCATTGCCGTCAATAAATTATTGAAATCATGCGCAATCCCCCCTGCCAATTGCCCCACCGCCTGCATTTTCTGCGAATGGACAAAGCGCAATTCTAGATTGCGTTGTTCGGTAGTATCGACAATATGGCATATGAGTTGGGTTTTTCCCTCATAAGGCATGACTAAACGCTTAATATGAAATCGTGCTGTTCCTTCTTTCTCCCCACATAAATGCACATCGATGGGCCGCTGTTCTTCACCCGCCACAGCACCAGCAATCAGTGCTTTCACCTCCGCACGATCTTTTTCATTGATACTATCCGTTAATTTCTGGACTAATTTCTGGGTTAATTTCTGGCCAACCCCAGTGCTATTTTCTTGCCCCGTGAGAAGACGGAAGGCGGCATTGCTCTCTATAATGTCACCACCTTCTGTGATAATAACCTGGGCAACTGGGCAACTTTCAAGTATATCCGCCAGCATCAGGCTTTCACAGCCATTACTCTGCCTAAACGACGCAGGTAGCAGCAATCTGTATGAGCACCCCTCTTCTTGCCAGAATGGTTGTGACAATACCCTCACCCCTTCCCCATTCTTTTTGTGTATCTGTATATAACCGCTATTGTCTTCTTCCTTCCAGCGCGCACCCTCACCATACTGCATGACAAAGGCAGGGTTACTATAGGCCAACCCACCATCCTCAGCCACCGCACATACCGGCACCGGCAGGCTATCAAGAAACGGCATGCGGCTATTCTTAACATGCGCCTCTGTTATAGCCTTCACCACTATACAAGCTTGCCTGCCACCAAAGCATTTTCGCAGCATATAAGCTTTCTGCAAGCTGCTACTGTATTTAAGCACCGCCCCGATATCAACAGTTTTGATATATAACACCAGAGAAAGCGGTGTTCCTTCCGCAGTTTTTACCGTAAATCTTACCTGTTCTGCCACACCAAGCCGTAATGCCGCTTCCAGTTTTGCAATATCTTCGGCGCCCATACCACCTTTCTGCAAAAAATCGGCCAGCGTGCGGATGGCACTGCTTTCTGCTGCACCAAAATAATGCCGGTATCGCGCATCCGTATAGAGCAACTCCCCTTCTTTCCCAGCAATGAAAAAGAAGGCAGTATCAACAACATCAATCCCTGCCAAAAGCGCATCATAGCGGCTCTCTTCCATAAGTGCCAACATCTGTTCGCGGCTACGACGCACCAAAAAGATAGAACATATTGCAATTAACAGGATAAATACCGCATTCCCACCGCCAAGAAGCATCATATTTTCAGCCTTGGCATAGTATAGGCACAGCATACTTACGGCAAGCGTTACCACAAAGAACAAGCCTGTATACCATTCCACGGCCTGGATATGGCCCCACATGCCCCACCCTTTCTCAGGCATGGCATAGTCTTTAGCGCGGCTCGTTGTATGTAATGCAGAATCAGGCATAACTCTTTTCTCTTCGTTCCCAGGTTCCCAAACTATCAACTATTTGTAGCACATAATAAGAGAAAATCAATAGCACTTACAATAATTTTACATAAAATTTTCAACCTCTACAAACGTATCATCATACACCCATTCCTGTTATAGTAATAATCTCAAACGTTGCTTGAATACGCCCTTCATCAAGGTTGAAATGCTGCTGGTAATAGCATCCAGCATGGGCAAGCACTTCGCGTGATAACCCATAGTTTTTCTTTGTTATCAATATATTACCCTCACCCATCCCACGTATATCATGCATAAGCGGTGTAATTCCCTCATAACTTGCCACTAATGTATAGCTATCGGCTACCGGTAGTGCAAACCCTGCACGCTGCATCAACATACCAGCATCTTTCATGTCAACAAAAGGAAAAATATGTGGCGTAACCCCTCGCCCGCACTCCATTTCAGCGGCCATAAGAGACTGGCGAAGTTCGGTAAGCGTATCACCACCCAACAATGCTGCAATAAACACCCCACCTGGCTTCAATGCTTTCCGCAACTGGATCAACGCGCCTGGCAGATCATTAACGGCGTGGAGGTTGATAATGCTAAGAACTAAATCAAAGCTGCCTGGCGCAAAGGGAAGATATTCTTCTTCCGCCATTATTCGCATTCCTTGTGCTTTTGTCAGCATAACCGCCGACATCTCAGATTGCACTACCAACCGCGTTCCTGCCCGTTGCGCTAGATAAGAGGAACATCCCCCCAAACGGCAACCCATTTCCAGCACGATGGGAAAAGCACGGGTTGATTCTTGCAACCGCTCAGCAATATTAGCCCACACCTCCTCAAGCAGGAACTGGTGCTGGAACAATCGCGCTGCCGCCCGGTCACGATATTTCCGAAGCAACGCACGATTGAATATAACGGGAGAAGAAGACACAGTGTGCACGTAGGTAAAGATTTACAATTGATTATTGCCTCCAGGATAAATACACTTGCCAGTGTTTACAAGCAAAACCCTGCATGTGGTGATTTCTTATGCCTCTTTCATTTTTCTCCGCACTCTCACAACAACTAACTGACTGCATCCAACACGGCATCAATATTATTTATCCACCACGCTGCTTGCGTTGTCATATCATCATCAGTCAGATAGGGGCACTATGTCCTGATTGCTGGCAAAGCATCACCTTCAACACGCCGCCCCATTGCGCCCTATGCAGCCAGCCTTTCCCTTATGATGCGGGAGAGAATGCGCTGTGCGCCACCTGCATTGCCACCCCACCTGCCTATGCTAGAATTCATACGGTGTTTCATTATAACGATAACAGCAAAGCCTTGATTCATACCCTTAAATATAGTGATGGCACTTATACGATCCCTACATTTGCTGCCTGGATGCAACGGGCAGGCGATGCTTCCCTCCGCCAGGCCGACCTTATTACCGCTGTACCACTGCATAAACGCCGCCTGCTCACGCGCTATTTCAACCAGGCAGCCCTGCTTGCCAAGGAAATAGGCCGTTTATGCCAGCTACCAGTCTATCCAGAACTCATGCTGCGCACTCGCCATACCCCACCCCAGGCAGGGCTGTCTTCCAGGGAACGTATCCGCAATGTACGTGGGGTCTTTAAGTTGCATCCTCGTTATGCTACACTGGTAAAAGACAAACATATTATAGTGGTTGATGATGTAATGACAACAGGGGCTACTATTTCCGCCTGCACTCAAATATTGCGGAAGGCGGGGGCAACCAAAGTAACCATCTTGACACTCGCCAAAACCATGAAGCAATAACCCCAGAACACGAGTGTATCCATGATATTTAAAGTCGCTTGTATCCAACTGAACAGCAATGATCGTCTTGAGCATAATATTGAAACCACCACCCGCCTCATCCATCAAGCCAAGACTGCGGGAGCAAACCTGATCATCACCCCCGAGAACACGGTGCTGATGACACCACCCCATGCCCCCTGTCAGGCGCGGAAATTTTTCCAGAATGAACACCCCGCCCTTCATCGCTTCCAGCAACTGGCGAAAGAACTGGGCGTATGGCTGGTCATTGGCTCAATCGCCCTGAAAGTGGAGGGGAAAGATAAGTTGGTTAACCGCTCTTTTCTAATCAATAACCAGGGGGCTATTATCACCTACTATGATAAAATTCATCTGTTTGATGTTACCCTCTCCAACCAGGAAGAATATAGTGAATCAGCGCGCTGCACACCAGGCGACCTTGCTACCACCGGTGATACTCCCTGGGGAAAACTGGGAATGACAATTTGCTATGACTTGCGCTTCCCGCATTTATTTCGTGAACTCGCTAAGCGTGGCGCAAAATATATTACGGTTCCCGCTGCCTTCACCCAAGTGACGGGTGAAGCACATTGGCATGTATTACTGCGCGCCCGTGCTATTGAGACTGGTTGCTATATTTTTGCCCCTGGCCAAACCGGCATCCATCCGGGTAATAGGCGTACCTACGGCCATTCCCTGATCATCGACCCCTGGGGAGTAGTGCTCGCCGATGCCGGATTACGGGAAGGCATTATTATCGCTGATATTGATGTGGATATGGTGGAAAACACCCGTAAACGCCTCCCCTCCCTGCATCACGACCGCATATTTACCTAACCTCGACCTCAATATTGCACGGGTTTTATAGCTTCTGATTGACAGTTGTGCATCATGTCGTTACATAGAATTTATATTAAATGTTTAACTTTTATGTAACATACAAGGACTATATGGTACGCACCACAAAAGAACAGTTGCAGCATAAATACCAGAAAAAAAGGCTGGAGATTGCCAAAACTAACCCCTCTCAACTTATTTATGAGGCCTCCGAAACTACGGAGCTTTCTCTTAGCATCCCAGAATATCTTGCTCAAGGCAGTAACATAAACAGCCTTAGCCGCATTACTGAAATTACCGGCCGTTATATAGGGAAGCCCGAACATCAATGGATTACTGATGCATGTAGCACTACAGTAGACGAGGCAAGACAACGCTTTGACGTAACTACATTATCCCCAGAGGAACAAACACAACTGATTAGCGTTGCTGCCGCTTACCACTATCGCGGCCAGGCATGTGCAATACTGGCAAAGCATTTCGATATATCACCCTATATGCCACCCTTGCAGCAGCTTATTTCGTCTATACCCTCACCCAATTTGTCGCAGTTATTGCTGCATCCTTTAAACCGCTATGCTGAACAGGCCAAAAGCGATGCACTTATTGCCGAACTGCTTTATCCACCCATCGCGACAGCACAGCCTGCTACAGCACCAATAAAGGCACCAACGCCAAAACCATCAACAGCCCCTGCTGAGACTCCCAAAAAAGCAAAGAAAACCCCTGTTGTACCGCCGAAGAAAACACCGAAGAAACTACCAGGCACTATAAAGGACACAGCAGCAACGGTGATAAAGGCTGAACCACAAGAAACCATTATTCCCTCAAACATTACCGATACAGCTGCCCCGCACCTGCCTCTTACAACACCCTTGCATGACGATGACACCGCAGGATGGGAAACACAAAACCGCAAGAAACAGCCGAAAAAGGATAGCAGAACACCTACTACTACGGTGATGAACGCCGCTGCTCACAACAAAAATACCCCTACTCCAAGAACTAAAGCAGCACCACAACCAAGCAACACTCTTGATACCAGTGCGTTCCCTCCGCTTCCTGTGAAAAAGGAGAAAGAAACAAGGAAACCGGCCCAGAGTACCGCTATTCCTGGTAAACTGGACGATAAACCGAACAATAAACCTGCCCTAAATATCATCATTCCTGATGAACCTCCCTCGGATATCACCAGCTCTAGTAATGGAAGCTTTTCACCAACAACCTCCACCAGTACGCTCACGACAGAGCAACTACTGAAACCACAGGAAATACCATATATTCCGCAGCAGGCCACCATACAGCAGGCACCTGTCTTCATACTTCCCCATCCCGCCTGGTATGTCCAGCTACAACAGCAGCATTACTACCAGCAGACAATACAGGTATTTGGGCGTTTACACCATGCCTTACATACAGACACGTTGGTACCCCCCCAGGAATTTGATACATTATATCAGATAGGACAACAGCAGGTCACAGAAACAGCATATCCAAATATTTGCTTCATGCTAGATGCTTATCGCTTGGCTATACAGCCAGACACTCTGACTCGTAAGGAAAAGCAGTTTATTCAGAATCGAATATTTGGCCTGAATGGGGAACAACCACTTTCTATTGACAACCATGCCTCTATTAGCAACGCGGATTGGAAGGCACTGATCAACCTGGCCGCCCCTGGCCACCAACAACAGAAACAACAGCGCGCAGACTTTGTTGGCTATTATATCATCCCTCCCCTTAGTGCCATGCATGCTGATATACGCAACAGCATATTAGGGCGTGGTGAGAAGCATATTTACCAGCGTTTTACTGCTAACCAACAGATGATGGGACGATAATAGACAAACAGGGGGGATGTGAGACATCCCACCCTCCTGGCATGTTATTCATCAAGTTTACGTGCTTCGTCCGGCAACATAACCGGGATGCCCTCACGGATAGGGTAAGCAAGCGAAGCCGCATCGCTGATGAGTTCCTGCGCCTCCCTATCATAACGCAGGGGCTTTTTGGTGAGCGGACACACCAGAATTTCCAGCAATTCCGGCGCAAGATGGGGCGTTGTAGAGGAGGAATGATCAGTCATTTATGGTTTCTTTACTTTTTTGCTGCAAAATACTATTTTTTGTTAGAGAGTGTTGAGCACACTGTGTCAAGCACCATGAACTTCCTCCCCCTTTAGAGGGTAGGGTAGGGTGGGGGTGACCAACATAATTATGAACGCAGTGAATTCATCAAGTGATACAATGAATTAGCTGCGCTAATAGTGCTATCGTGGTTACGCTCACCGCATATTGCTTACCCCCACCCCAACCCTCCCCCCTCTAAAGGGGGAGGGAGTAAGAGGGGCTCCCTCCCCCCTCTAAAGGGAGAGGGAGTAAAGTGCCCCTCACAGGGGGGAAGTATATGGCACTCATGACACAGTGTGCTCAACACTCTCATTTTATTACTTGATCAGCATAAAAGCTGCCTGGTAAATTTGCAATGGTTTTGACATGCCGCCTATCCTTTCCGCCCTCACTCTCGCCGATGCAACCGCTGATGATATTGCAGGTATTAACAATATTTACCGCTACTATGTCGAAAATACACTAGTGTCACTGGAAGATACCTCCCCCTCACTGGAAGAACTCAATGGTCGCCGCTTGCATTCCCAGGAACGTGGCCTTCCCTATCTTGTGGCGAAACAGGGCAATGAAGTGATCGGTTTTTGCTATGCCTCTCCCTATCGCACCCGTTCAGGCTATCGTTTTACTGTAGAAAATTCGGTGTATTTAAGCACGGCGCACCGAGGGCAAGGCCTGGGCACATTGCTGCTGGGGAAATTGATAGAACGTTGTACGGAACAAGGATACCACCAGATGGTAGCAGTGATTTCCCACATGGAAAACAGCCCATCCATCCGGCTGCATAGCAGGCTGGGGTTTAGAACTATAGGCACCGTGCAGGGAGCCGGTTTCAAGTTTGACAAATGGATTGATATCGTCCTTATGCAGCGCCCTCTTCAGGGCTAGAAACCATGTCTTTTACCCATGCAAGAAACGGTGAATAGCCGCCCGATGCAGTGAAGGTGAGTATAGCCGGACAGTCGTAAGGATGCAGCTCTTTGATACGCGCTACAGCATTTTCTGCCTGTTCTGTGGTGGTTTTAGCAATCATCACCACTTCGTCGACCTCCTCAAGCTTACCTTCCCACCGATAGACCGAATACATATTAGCAAGAATATTCACACAGGCAACCCGCCTTTCCTCCACCACTATTCGTGCCGTTTCTCGGGCTAAGCGGTTATTTGGGAAGGTAGCGTAAATAATAACTACTTGTGCCATGTGGTTTCTCCTTATGTAACCTCAGTTTTGGATAGGCTTATAATGCTATTCTTTCCTGATTTCCGTCTTTAATCTCGAAATAAGATATTACTGTTTCTCCGTTCCAGTGCAACACAACGTGTCGTTCTTGTGAAGGAATAGTAACTACATCAGGCCAGAACGCGACGAAGCACTCTCCGTTATTATTTCTTACACTTCTATGAACAATTCCGTTGCTATCCTTGTCTTTTAATGCACGGGCGAATCGTTGACTATAGGTATAATCGTCTTCATGGTAGCATGCTGACCAATTATTTTTGTCTCGTATATCATGTAGTTGGGTGTTTATTTCTCCCACGAATGTTCGACAGGTGATATCTGCAATTGGCTCATTGGTTGCACTCATGAATCGCTTGATACATCCATACGCTTTCTCTTTTAATGCCGTCTGAAAATCATGTGCCGCATAGTAGGCACCGTAGGTGCCATCTGCAAATCGACTTCCTTGTGGATTTACATGTGTAAATGCAGATACTACCCACCAGGAACCAGGGCCAGTTAGCATCCGTTCTGGAGGAATCAAGATGATATCACCAATTTCTTGTCTAATTCGTGGATTAGACATTGCTTCAATTTCATAAGCTAATTGCCAGTCATCACTATCACTGATGATATCTTCCCAAACATCACATGGAGGATAGCAGCTATTAACTAGCCTATATGTTTTATTCCATCTTATGTGAGATAATGGAGGAGACATTTACATTCCACGCATAGCATCAAGATATTGCCTCACATAAGCCAAATCTGTTATCTCACCTGCCAACATACGCTCATACGCAGATTGACCACCAAAATCTTTGTTCGGCTTTTTTATCCACGCATAGCTTCTCTCATTGTTTCCACTAAATAACATTTTCAGTGCTTTATGAATTCCCATAAGATAGCTGATACGCATGATGGTATCATGCGGTACGTTTGTCACTTCTCCCCGCTGCCACTTAAAGAATAGTGATTCAGTCGGCTGACCTAGCAATTTTCTTTTATTGTCAACACCATCAATTTCCCATTTTTGAACGAGATTAAAGAACGCTTCCATAGCCACTCTGTTTTTATCATGTTGGCCTTGAGCCTTAGAAACGTGGTTTTGTAATTTAGGCATAACCAATTCCTCTCTTTATATACTGAAACCACTTGAAGAGTGGTTTCAGTATAGTCCTTATTTTTGCGTTCCTGCATAATGTATCTTTAGATACATCTAAAGATGTATTGCAGGGGGAAATGCCGCGCAATGCCTGCTTTATGCAGCATTGCTTGCACTCAAGTATATACTGCTCACATTGCAACCTAACCAATTCTTGAACTGTGAGCAGTATATATGCATTATATAATAAATTTCTTTATATATAAAGTGCATTTTCGGATTAGCTACTAAAGTTACATAATGCAGGGATGCACAACAACACAATCGAACCAACTCTTGCACTGTGAGCAGTATACCAGTATTACTAACCTATAAAAACCTACACCCCGCGTTATAACTGAGATTATAGCATTATGCACCGTATCGCAAAAATTTTCCGTCGTTTTCTTCCGGCATTATTCTGTCTGGGGCTGATTAGCGTGGGTATTATGCGTATTAGCGCCGGTTACCCCATTTTTACCCAGACCTATGACGAACAGGCACATTTAGCAGCCGGGATGCAGATGCTAAACCTGCACCGTTATGATTATGAAACACTGCACCCGCCACTGGCACGGCTGATGATTGCGCTGCTGCCTTATTATAACGACCTCTCCCCTACGATGCGCGACTATATGAAATATCATAGCTGGGGCGGCATGTGGGTGCTCGGGGATACGATCCTCTATAAAAATAATGACTATTTCCATAATCTTACCCTGGCACGTATGGGAATCCTGCCCTTTTATGTGATTGCCGTGCTGACTGTCTGGGTATGGTGCCGCCGTTTCTATGGCCTACCGGTAGCGCTCATCTCCACCCTGCTATTCTCGACCCTGCCGGTGATACTTGGCCATTCGATGGTGGCTACCACCGATATGGCACTTACCGCCATGCTGACACTGACACTCTTCACCGGCCAGATATGGGTGCAACAGCCCAACTGGCGGCAAAGTATGTATACGGGAGTCACTGCGGGGCTGGCGATTCTGTCTAAAATGTCGGCGCTTATTTTCCTGCCCTTCTGCATCAAGGCCATCCAGCTTTATAAACAGCATATGGCCCCGGATACTTCATCACTGCCGCTTAAACAGAAGCTTCTCTTGGGGGCTATTATTGCCTTCAGCCTGTCTTTTACCATATGGTCAGGCTATTTGTTCATCAATTTCCCCGCCTATCTTGGCTTTGAGCGGCTGATTGACGGGTTTGATGCGCTACTCTTTAAACAGATGCGCGGGCAAGGGTTTTACTTACTCGGCGAATTTAACGGCCATGCCTGGTATTACTTCCCCATGATGCTGGCACTCAAAACCCCGGTAGGGTTTTCCCTGCTGTTTGTGGCCGGGCTTATCCCTATGCGGCATTATATCAAACAAAAACAGTGGCAGTGTGTAACCCCGCTACTTATTACCCTCATCATCTTGCTGATAAGCAGTACCAGCCGTATCAATATCGGGGTGCGGCATGTGTTATGCGTGTATCCTTTCCTTGCCATTATTGCAGGAGTTGGTGCGGTCTATCTATGGAAGCAATCCACCCTGCTGCTGAAAGCGCTGCCTCTACTGCTTGTCGGCTGGCACCTGGTGTCTTCTGGGTTGGTGCATCCCTACTATATCAGCTATTTCAACGAACTGGTGCAGCACCCCGAAGAGATTGCTCTCGATAGTGATCTCGACTGGGGGCAGGATTTATATCTCCTGTCGCAGGAAGTGAAAAAACGCGGCATTAGCCTCACCGCACTCTATTATCGCGGCATGGCGCACCCGGATTATTTCGGCTTGCCTAGCCATAATTTATGCTATGAGAAAGACACGCTTCCGCATGGAAAACCCACGCCAGGCTGGTATGCCATCAGCCTGGGGTGCCTGAAAGCTACCCGCGCCAAACAGCTGGCCTGGTTAAAGGATTACACGCCGGTTGCTAAGGCGGGCACGTCGATATGGTTGTATTATGTGCCTTAATATGATGGCAGCCGTGAGAGTAAAACCATGAAAACCACTTTTCGACGCCTGCTTCCCTGGTGTTGCTGCCTTGGCTTTATTCTCTTTGGCATCATACGCATTACCAGCCTCTATGATACCTTTACCCAGACCAATGATGAGCAGGCACATCTGGCTACCGGGATGCAGCTGCTTGACCAGCACCGCTACGACTATGAAACCCTGCACCCGCCACTGGCGCGACTGATGATTGCCACCCTGCCCTACCTAACCGGTCTTGCCCCCACCGAGGCTGAATACCGGGAAAATCCTGGGCTGCTCGGCATGTGGCGGCTGGGCAACATTATCCTTTATAAAAATAACGACTACTTCCATAACCTCACCCTGGCGCGGCTGGGAGTATTGCCTTTTTACCCGCTGGCGGTAATAGTGTTGTGGTGCTGGTGCAGGCGTTATTACAGCCTACCTACCGCCCTTGCTGCCAGCTTCTTGTTTTCTACCCTGCCTCCCATCCTAGCCCATGCCATGCTCGCCACTACTGATATGGCCATTACCGCAACTTTCAGCCTAGCTGTTTTTATCACCCTCAGATGGTTTGAACAGCCTACAAGGAAAAACAGCCTTATCCTTGGTATTGCCACAGGGCTTGCGCTCTTATCGAAACTTTCCGCCCTGATTTTCCTGCCCTTTGCTATCAAACTTATACGCCTTTACCAATGCCATATTTCCGCTGACTCCTCCCGGCTCAAACCTTCTGCCATCCTATGGGCTGTCTTATGTTTTAGCTTCACCGTATGGAGCGGCTATTTCTTTATCCATTTCCCCGCCTATCTGGGGTTTGAGCGCCTAATTGATGGGTTCAGTTCACTGCTCTATAAGCAGACTTATGGCCATATGCTCTTTTTCATGGGTGAAGTAGGAGAGCATAAATGGTATTATTTCCCTGTAATCCTTTTTGCCAAAACTCCTCTCCCTTTCCTGCTGCTCGTAGCCCTTGGCCTTTTCGCCCTTATCCGTGACCGTGCTTACCACTCCTGGCAGAAAGCCGCGCCGCTGATCGTGATTGGCATACTCCTCACCATCACTATGGCCAGCCGTATTAACATGGGCATCCGTCATTTACTGCCCATCTACCCGTTTCTGGCGATAGTGGCGGGCTATGGGGTGGCATGGTTATGGCGAAAGCAACGCACCGCCTGTTTCATTGCCTTAGGGCTGCTCTTCTGGCATGGTGGCGCTTCCCTTGCTGCGCATCCTTATTATCTTGGCTATTTTAACCAACTGGTGGCGCACCCCGAACATATTACGCTTGATAGCGACCTTGACTGGGGGCAGGATTTAGCGCTGCTTTCCCGCTATTTACAACAACAGCATATTACGCTAGACAGGCTCTATTACCTGGGCAATGCCCGCCCTGATTATTTTGGCCTGCCTGAGAATAGCTGTAACAAGGCAGTACCGGGGAAACCGCTCGCCCCCAATAGCCCCGGCTGGTATGCGGCAAGTTTTGCCTGTCTTTACGTCACAAATGTTGCAGAACTTTCCTGGTTAGGGCATTATACGCCAGTAACCCGTATCGGCACATCCATACTGTTATATCATATCCCAGAATAAGCATTAGCCTATGTTCCCTTATATCCTGCGCCGCCTGCTATTGATTATCCCCACCCTGTTTGGGATTATGCTGGTTAACTTTGCCATTGTGCAGGTTGCCCCCGGCGGGCCAGTGGAGCAGATGATTTCACGGCTGACCAACCCAGGGCATGATACAACCGGCCGTTTCAGCGGTGCCGGGCAAAGCGAGGTGAGCGGCAGCACCAGCCTGACCACTGGCCAGAATGCGATTGGCACGGAATCTGGCACATATCGCGGCGCGCAGGGGCTAGACCCGGAACTCATTGCGCAAATTGAGAAAATGTACGGGTTCGACAAACCCGCCTATGTACGCTTTTTCGACATGATAAAAAACTATGCCCTGTTCGATTTTGGCGAGAGTTTTTTCCGCAGCAAGAAAGTGGTTGATCTGGTGCTGGAAAAAATGCCTGTCTCCATTTCACTGGGGCTATGGACTACCCTGCTTGTCTATCTCATCTCTATTCCCTTAGGCATTGCCAAAGCCGTGCGCGATGGCAGCCATTTCGACATATGGACCAGTGCCGTTATTATTATCGGCTACGCCATCCCCAGCTTTCTCTTTGCCATCCTGCTGATTGTGCTGTTTGCAGGCGGCAGCTACTGGCAGATTTTCCCCTTACGTGGGCTGGTATCGGCCAATTTTGATACACTGCCCTGGTGGCAGCAATGGCTTGATTATGCCTGGCATATGGTGCTGCCCGTCGCTGCCATGGTGATTAGCGGCTTTGCCAGCCTGACTATGCTCACTAAAAATTCATTCCTTGATGAAATCAGCAAACAATATGTCGTCACTGCCCGCGCCAAAGGCGTACCGGAAAACCAGGTACTTTATGGGCATGTATTCCGTAACGCCATGCTGATAGTGATTGCCGGTTTTCCTGATGCGCTATTGAAAATCCTCTTTACCGGCGCATTGCTGATTGAAATTATTTTCTCACTTGACGGGCTGGGGCTGCTGGGGTTTGAATCAGCAATGACACGCGACTATCCGGTGATGTTTGGCACGCTCTATTTCTTCACCCTGCTGGGGCTGATTTTTAACCTGGTGGGCGATATTGTCTATATGCTGGTTGACCCTCGTATTGATTTTGCCAGCAGGGAGTATTAATGATGACACTTTCACCCCTTACCCGCCGCCGCCTGCATAATTTCAAGCGCAATAAACGTGGCTATTACAGCTTCCTGATTCTACTTGCCCTGCTGCTACTCAGCCTGGTTGCGGAATTAATTGCCAACGATAAACCGCTCCTGCTCCGTTATGAAGGAGCGTTCTATTTCCCCATTCTTGAGCATTACAGCGAAACCCAGTTTGGCGGTGAGTTTGATACTGAAGCTGACTACCGTGACCCCTATATTGCCGAAAAAATTAACGCCAATGGCTGGATGGTCTGGCCGCTGATCCATTTTAGCACTCGCACCATTAACTATAATCTGCCGCAACCTGCCCCCTCACCGCCTACATCCGCCAACTGGCTGGGAACTGACGACCAAGGGCGCGATGTGCTGACACGACTGATTTACGGCTTCCGCCTGTCACTGCTCTTTGGGCTTATCCTGACGGCAATCAGCTCGGTGATCGGCGTGGCAGCCGGTGCAGTGCAGGGCTATTTCGGCGGCTGGGTAGATTTAGCCTTCCAGCGTTTTATTGAAATCTGGTCTGGCCTTCCCATCCTCTACCTACTGATTATCCTTTCCAGTTTTGTAGAGCCCAGCTTTGGCTGGTTGCTGTTAATCATGTTACTGTTTGGCTGGATGTCACTGGTTGGCATGGTACGGGCGGAATTCCTGAAAAGCCGCAACCTCGAATATGTGAAAGCAGCACGGGCACTAGGTGTGAAAGAGCCTGTCATTATCTTCCGGCATATCTTACCCAATAGCATCGTTTCCACGCTGACATTCCTGCCCTTTATCCTGAATGCCTCCATTACCACCCTGACTTCGCTCGATTTTCTGGGTCTCGGCCTGCCTCCTGGCTCGCCGTCACTCGGAGAATTGCTTTCACAAGGCAAATCGAATCCGCAAAGCCCCTGGATTGGCATCAGCAGCTTTATAGTGCTTGCCCTGATGCTCAGCTTGTTGATCTTTATCGGGGAAGCCGTACGCGATGCATTCGACCCACGCAAAAGCTGGGGAAATAGCCAACACTGAGGTTATTTTCTTCCCGCCAACGGCTGAGCAAATGCGATTGCCAGGCTGGTAATGGTTTCCAGGTTAAAATCCGAGTGGTGCGTTTTCGGGAAGAACACGCCTTGTTTTGGCACTTGAGCATAGGCAAGCAGGGTGCGTGCCTGGTTAATGGGAATGGTAGCATCTTCTTCACCATGAAAGATCAACAGCGGCGCGGTAATATGGGCGATTTTTTCCAGGGAGTTAAAGCGGTCTTTCATCAGGGCAGAAACCGGAATATAAGGATATTGCCGTTCCCCCAGTGACACCAGCGAGCTATAGGGTGCTTCCAGCACAACAGCAGCCGGATGGTATTCGGTGGCCATTTGCACCGCAACGCCCGTGCCCAGCGATTCACCGTAGAACACCAGGCGCGATTCAGCGATGCCCTCATGCAGAAGATAGGCAATGGCGGTGCGTGCATCCTCATACAGCCCCGCCTCTGACGGCTCGCCTTCACTGCCTCCATAACCACGGTAACTAACCGCCAGCACACCCATTTGCCTGGAGAAAAGCCCCAGCTTTGTCGCCCGCGCCCCCAGGTTGCCAGCATTACCGTGGAAATATACCAGCACCGGCATTTTGGGGGAGGCTGGGGGGTGATACCAGGCAAGAAGCCGCAACCCGTCTTTGGTGGTGAGCTTGATTGCCTCCATATCCACCAACCCATACGCCGCAGGTGGCCTGAGCATGCCGGAGGGCTTAAATATTAAGTGACGCTGATAACTATAGAGGAAGAGCAATATGAGTAAATAGGCAATGGCTAGGGCAGATAGCGCATAGAGGCATTGTTTCGGTATTTTTACCCGCGTTCCCATAGCTGCAACCCCACCACTTTCCCAATAATCACTAAGGTTGGCGGCTGGAAATCTGCCTCCTTCACCTGTTTGGCGATAGTGCCAAGCGCTGCCACCAAGTGCCGCTGCTTGGGCGTGCTGCCATCCTGAATGGCCATAACAGGCGTAGCGGCATCAAGCCCATGCGCAATAAGCGTAGCGGCAATAATATCCAAATTCGCCAGCCCCATATACATCACCAGCGTGGTATCTGGGTCGGCCAGTTTTGCCCAGTTCAGATTGATTGGCATGTTCTTCTGCGCATGGCCGGTGATATATTGCACACTGGTGGCCAACCCCCGGTAGGTGAGCGGCACCCCCATAATGCTGGCACAGGCACTGGCCGCCGTAATGCCCGGCACAATCTCAAATGGAATAGCGTGCTCGGCCAGGAACGCCGCCTCTTCCCCTCCCCGGCCAAAAATAAACGGATCTCCGCCTTTCAACCGCACAATCACTTTGCCCTTTTGGGCTTCTGTAAGCAACGTGGCGTTAATTTCCTCCTGCGTCATACAGTGCTGGTGGCAGGATTTGCCCGCATAGATTTTTTCCACTTGTTCTGGCACCAGCGCCATAATCTCTTCCGAGATTAAGCGGTCATAAATCACCACTTCCGCCACCGCTCTAAGCAGCCTATGGCTCTTCAGCGTCAATAGTTCAGCATCGCCTGGCCCGGCACCAACAATATACACAAATGGGGTTTTCATTCTTTCTCTCGCTAAAACGATATAATCCTATTATATTATTTTTTCTTGCCAATTAGCAAAAGTTATTGCATAGAAAAACTATATTTATCCGTTTCTGACCCTCAACGTAAAGACAGGAGACCGGTTCATGCTTGCCAAGTTTATCCGCACTTCCCTCATCTGTTCACTGCTGGCACTTGCCCCTTTGGCACATGCGGAAGAAGAAAAACAGCTGAATATCTATAACTGGTCCGATTATATCACCCCGGAAACCATCAGTAATTTTGAAAAGGAAACCGGGATTAAAGTGCAATATGATGTCTATGACAGCAACCAGTTGCTTGAATCAAAACTGATGGCTGGAAAAACCGGCTATGATATTGTAGTGCCGACATCTTCTCCTTTCATGGTGCGGCAAATTAAACAGGGGTTGTATCAGGAGCTGGATAAATCCAAACTCCCTAATTATGGTAATCTTGACCCGGTCATTATGAAACGCTTAGCCGCGCATGACCCAAACAATGCCCATGCCATACCGTGGATGTGGGGCACAGTGGGGATTGGATATAATGTGAAAAAAGTAAAAGAAATCATGCCGGATGCCCCTGTAGACAGCCTGAAAATCCTGTTTGACCCGGAACTGGCCAAGAAATTTGCTGAATGCGGTATTGGTATGCTTGATTCCCCTACCGATATTCTGCCAAATGCGCTGGTATATGCCGGACTTGACCCAAACAGCCATAAAAAAGAAGATTTAGCCAAAGCTGAAGCCGTAATGATGGCCGTGCGTCCCTATATCCGCCAATTCCATTCCTCTAAATATATCGACGACTTAGCCAACGGTGATTTGTGCCTGGTGCTGGGTTTCTCCGGCGATATTATGCAGGCCGCCAACCGTGCCAAAGAAGCCAAACGCGGTGTTGAAGTGGGCTATAACATCCCTAAAGAAGGCGGGCAGGTGTGGGTTGATGCGATGGTCATTCTGAAAGATGCCGCACACCCGGAAAATGCGCATAAGTTCCTGAACTACATCATGCAGCCAGACGTGATTGCCGCCAATACCAACTTTATCGGCTATGCTAATGCTAACGAGAAAGCATTGCCGCTGGTTGCAGAAGATATCCGTGAGAATAAGCAGATTTACCCTTCTGCTGGGATGATGGAGCATATGTATACGCTTGAACCGGCTGACGCCAAGTTTGACCGCCTCCGCACCCGTACCTGGACCCATATTCTAAGCGGGAAATAGCAACGCCTATCGTGGGGAGATGCGCTCTCCCCACTCTCTTATCTGCCATTATGAATGAGAAACAGTTCACCCGTAAGGATAAACAGGATTTCACCACAACCGGTAAACCGCTGGTTTCCATAGAGAATGTCTGCAAGCATTTTGACGGCAACCAGACACGCACTGTTGATGAAATTAATCTCACCATTTATGAAGGCGAGCTGTTCGCCTTGCTTGGCCCTTCCGGCTGTGGCAAAACCACGCTGATGCGGATGCTGGCCGGGTTTGAAACCCCAAGCAGCGGTCGCATTACCATTAACGATAAGGATATGGCAGGGGTGCCGCCTTATGCACGCCCGGTGAATATCATGTTTCAGTCCTATGCCCTGTTCCCACATATGAATGTGGAGCAGAATGTGGCCTTTGGCCTGAAGCAGGAGAATGTTCCCAAAGACGAAATAAAAAAGCGGGTGGGTGAAGCGCTGGAGATGGTCAAAATGTCAGCCTTCGCCCACCGCAAACCACGCCAGCTTTCCGGTGGCCAGCAGCAGCGTGTAGCCTTGGCACGCAGCCTGATTAAACGCCCCAAGTTACTCCTCCTCGATGAACCGCTGGGAGCACTTGACCGTAAAATCCGCGAACATACCCAGATGGAGCTGATTAACATCCAAACCATGCTTGGGATTACCTTCGTCATGGTTACGCACGATCAGGAAGAGGCCATGTCGATGGCAAACCGTATTGGCGTGATGGAATCTGGCAAACTGCTGCAAATTGGCACGCCGGAAGAGATTTATGAATATCCCAACTCGCGCTTTGTGGCTGATTTTATCGGTTCGATCACTATGTTTGAGGCCACGGTTATTAGCAGTGGAAATGAAGGCTATGCTACGGTAGGAAGCCGTGAAACCGGCACGGAAATTCGCGTGCAGCATAAAGACACTTTGGCACAAGGCAGCACGGTGTGGATTGCCGTGCGCCCGGAAGAAATGGGCATCAGCACCACCCCTGCGCCGGAGAATGAGAACCAGATCGAAGGCACCATTATTGATATTGCCTTCCTCGGTGAAAATATTATCTACCATGTCCAACTGGCAAGCGGCATTATTGTCAATGTTTCCGTTGCCTCCTCTGCGCGGAACAAAAGTGCGGATTTTATTGTGGGGGGCAAGGTTTTTGTCTCCTGGTATGATACTGACGGCGTCTTACTCACCCACTAGCTTCGGATTGTTGACCCATGCACCATGCTGAACACCGTTTTTTCAACCGCCGCTTAGCCGTACTCTTGCCTTCCTACGGTTGGCTGCTGGTATTTTTCCTGCTACCTTTCCTGCTGGTGACAGCAATTAGCTTCAGCGAAATTAGCGACAATATCCCACCCTATACGCTGTTTTTTGGAACAGATGAAAGTGGCCAGTTCCATATTGCGCCTTATCTTGGCAATTATGAATTGCTACTGACCGATTCGCTCTATATCCATGCCTATCTTGATTCCCTGCGCTTGGCGGCCATTTCCACCTTTCTGGCGTTGCTGATTGCCTACCCGATTGCCTATGGCATTTCACGGCAATCGCCAAAATGGCGTAATATGCTGTTATTATTTGTAATTATCCCGTTCTGGACAGCGCAGTTGATCCGTGTTTATGCCTGGATTACCCTGATTAAAAATAACGGGCTGATTAATGAATGGCTGATGTCACTGCACCTTATCTCTTCCCCCCTTTCCATAATAAATACCGAAGGGGCGGTGATACTGGGGATTGTCTATTCCTATCTGCCTTTCATGATTCTGCCGCTCTATTCGGCACTGGAGAAAATTAACCCCTCCTTGCTTGAAGCGGCAGAAGATTTAGGTTGCACGCCCTTCTCTGCCTTCCTGCGCATTACCCTGCCGCTTTCTATCCCTGGTATGATCGCCGGTTCCATGTTGGTCTTTATCCCGGCCGTAGGGGAGTTCGTTATCCCTGACCTGCTTGGCGGCGCACAAGTGCTGACGATTGGTAAAGTGCTGTGGAATGAATTTTTCATGAACCGCGATTGGCCCACTGCTGCAGCGGTGACCATTGCTATGACACTGGTGGTGGTCATTCCTATTATGGTTCTGCAATGGTTTATCGGGAAAAATAAACATGCATAACACACGTCGACGCTTTCCCTGGTTAAACAGCCTGATGGCACTGGGTTTCTTTTTTCTCTATGCGCCCATTCTGATTTTGATTATCTACTCCTTTAATGCCTCACGTCTTGTTACTGTGTGGGCAGGGTTTTCAACCAAATGGTATGGCAGCCTGTGGCAAGATGAAGAGCTGATGTCGGCACTTTCCATCAGCCTGAAAGTGGCAGCAAGTTCTGCCAGTATCGCCGTGGTGCTTGGCACCCTGGCAGGCACCGCCCTTACCCGTTTCGGGCTGTTCCGCGGCAGGGCACTGTTTTCCGGGATGCTTTCTGCCCCGTTTATTATGCCGGAAGTAATTACTGGTTTTTCGCTACTGCTCCTCTTTGTAACACTGGAACAGTTCACCGGCTGGCCGGAAGGGCGCAGCGTGCTCACCATCATCCTGGCGCATTCCACCATGGGTATGGCCTATGTAGCAGTGGTAGTGCAGGCACGGTTAACCAGCTTTGACCGCTCGCTGGAAGAAGCAGCGCTTGACTTAGGCGCAAAGCCGTTTAAAGTCTTTATGGTGATTACCTTACCACTGATTCTGCCCGCCCTTGTCGCTGGATGGTTGCTCTCCTTCACGGTGTCGCTGGATGATTTAGTGGTGGCAAGCTTTAACAGTGGCCCGGGCGCTACCACCCTGCCTATGCTAATCTATTCACGGGTGCGGCTGGGGGTAAGCCCGGAAATTAATGCCCTGGCCACCATTATTGTGCTGGTGGTAGGGGCGACGGCCGCATTCACCGGCTGGTTAACCATGAAGAATAAGACATAATGGCCAAATTACGGGAAACCTTCAAAGAAGTTATCACTGGCGGTAAATACGGGTTATTTATCGGCCTTGCTATTGGCTATGCCTATAGTAAATGGCATCATATTGATGCGGAAGACGCATTCCGCTACATCATGCTCACCCATATGCAGGCAGGCACCTGTATCGGAGGTGTTATAGGTGGGATAGTGAAACTGATGCGCATGTGGCACGCACGGAGAAAGAGCAACACAGGTGAATTAAATATAGCAGAACAAGCCGTTAATCCTATCTCCCTTTGGGAAAAGGTTAGGATGAAGGTACGTCGCCAAGGCTAATCACCCCTCCATTTCCGCCTCAGCCTCGAGCCATTGTGTTTCCGCTGCTGCCATATCTGCCAATGCACGACTATAACGCTGCTCTAACCCTCGCATCGTATCAGGTGAGGATAATGCTTCACTTCCCGCCATCTGCTCTTCTAGCTGTATTTTGAGTTCTTGCAGGCGCTGGTATTCCCGCTCGGCTTTTTCCGCTATTTTCTTCCATTGCGTTTGTGCGCGTTTACGCTCTTCTTCCTGCTTGCGCTCTTCCTTCGTTGCTTTCGCCGCTGTTTTTGCACCGGAGCGTTCTTTTCGCCGCTGTTCTAAAATCAGGTTACGGTAACTCTCCAAGTCATCCGGGTAAGCAGCGCAACTACCGTCCTTCACCAGCCACAGCTGGTCGGCGACACATTCCACCAGATGCGGATCATGGCTAACAATAATTACACAGCCAGGATAGTTGTTCAGCGCCTGAATCAATGCCTCACGCGCGTCCATATCCAAGTGGTTGGTCGGTTCATCAAGCAGCATAATATGCGGCGCGTCATAGCTCATTAGGCAAAAGAGCAGCCTTGCCTTTTCGCCACCAGAAAGCTCTTCCACCTTGGTATCAGCCTTGAATTTATCAAAGCCAAATCGCCCCAGCATCGCCCGTAATTTGGGTTCCTGCATCGTAGAAATCTTATCTTTTAAGAGTTCATAGGGCGTTTTACTGGTGTCCATCTCCTCGGCCTGGTGCTGGGCAAAATAGCCGACACGTAGCTTGGATGGCCGGTTCAACACACCTTTTTGCGGCGCTAACCTGCCAGAAAGCAGCTTAATCAATGTTGATTTACCGTTACCATTGGCACCAAGCAGGGCGATACGGTCTTCCATATCAATGCGCAGTGCCAGATTTTTTAGCACCGGTTTTTCTTCCGCATAACCAACATCCACCCCGTCTAGCGTGATGATGGGGGGCGGCAATGATTCTGGTTCCGGGAAGCTGAAGGCAGTCACCCGGTCAGCAATAATAGCATCCACCAGTTCCATTTTCTCAATAGCCTTCAAACGGCTTTGCGCCTGACGGGCTTTTGTCGCTTTGGCACGGAAGCGGTCAACAAACTCCATCATCTTCTTTTTCTGCGCCTGCTGTTTCTCGAATAATGCCTGCTGGTTCATCATTTTTTCAGCACGGCGCTGTTCAAACTGGTCATAATTGCCCGTATACATCACCAGCTTGAGTTTATCCAGATGCACAATATGAGTGACGGTTTTATTCAGAATATCACGGTCATGGCTGATAAGAATCAAGGTGCGGTTAAAGCGCATCAGGTAATTTTCTAACCACACTAACGCCTCAAAATCGAGATGGTTGGTTGGCTCATCAAGCAGCAGCAGATCAGGCTCACGGAACAAAGCGGCAGCTAAGGCAACACGCATCCGCCAGCCGCCAGAAAAAGCACTGATCGGGCTGTTCTGCGCCTGTTCATCAAAGCCAAGCCCGGCCAAAATCACAGCAGCGCGTGCCGGGGCATTATAGGCATCAATATCCTGAAGGCGTGTGTAAATATCAGCAATCCGCTCAGCATCTTCCGCAGTTTCCGCCTCTTTCATCAGGCTAGCGCGCTCGCTATCGGCCATCAGCACCACATCAAGCAGGCTGGTATCATCATCAGGCAAGTCTTGCCTAACCATCCCCAGCTTGACGCCATTTGCCAGGGAAATCTCTCCGGCATCCACCGCCAATTCGCCTGCAATCAGCTTGAACAGGGTGGATTTCCCCGTACCATTTGGCCCTACTAACCCTATACGATGCCCAGTAGGCACCGTAAGCGATGCCTTCTCAAGCAGGGCGCGCCCAGCAATACGAAAAGTAATATCCTGAATAGTAAGCATGAAATACCGCAATACACTAAAAATGAAAAAACAGACCATAGCATGGTTTTATTCCGGTTGCTATAACGCTATGGATATTTTATGATGGGCAGCACTTCCTACTACCTACTAATATAAGGATCATTATCATGCAGAATTCTCTTATCTCTTCGTTAAACCAAAATCTTGCTACTGCGATTGACCTAAAATTACAGACTAAACAGGCTCATTGGAATGTGAAGGGTAGCAATTTTATTGCGCTACATCAACTTTTTGATGCAATTGCCACAGAAGTAGAGGGCTATGTTGATATACTGGCAGAACGCGTGGTACAGCTTGGTGGCATTGCTTCTGGACGGGTGCAGGATGTGCAGGCAGCTTCCACACTGGCCACTTACCCGGAGAATATCCAGAAAAGCGAGCTGCATGTGAAAGCACTAACACAGAGCCTCTCTTCTTATATTGCTGGAACGACAGCACTGCTTGAAGAAGCGGAACAGTTAGGAGATGCAGTGACTGTAGACTTGTTGACTGGCATTATTGCAGGTCTTGATAAGCAGCGCTGGTTTGTAGAAGCACATATCGCTTAAAACCACCCATGCCCCGCTATAAGCTGACAATGGAATATGATGGAACCGCTACGTCCGGCTGGCAACGGCAGGAAAACGCCCCTTCCATCCAGCAACATATTGAAGAGGCAATTTTCCGCTTCTGTGGCCAGCGCAGTTTGGTCTATGCCGCAGGCCGCACCGATGCAGGTGTGCACGCCACTGGCCAGGTTGCCCATGTCGATTTAGCGGGCAACTACCCGGCGGAAACCGTACAGCGTGCGGTGAATTTTCATCTAAAGTCTATGCCTGTAGTGATACTTGCCGCAGAACAGGTGGAGGATAGTTTTCATGCCCGCTTTTCGGCGCAAAAACGCGCCTACACTTACCGTATATTGAACCGCCCTTCCCCACCGGTACTCAGCCGTAACCGTGTATGGCATGTTAAACAGCCCCTTGATGTTGAGCCTATGCAGAAAGCGGCTTCTTTCCTGATTGGCAACCATGATTTTACCAGCTTCCGCGCGGTGGCCTGCCAGGCACAATCACCGGTTAAAACGCTGGATAGCATTATTATTGAAAGACAGGGGGAGGAAATACTGTTTCACCTTCGTGCCCAGTCTTTCCTACATCATATGGTGCGTAACCTGGTGGGCACGCTTAAATTGGTGGGTATCATGAAATGGGCACCAGAAGCCGTACAAACCGCCCTTGAGGCCAAAGACCGCGCCGCCGCTGGCCCCACCGCCCCAGCACAAGGGCTCTATCTTACAGGGGTGGAGTATTAGACCTAACGCTCCCTCAAAAATATTCTAAAAAAATAGTAAAACGTAATATTGATGTAATATACTTGTGCTAACTTAGCAAACGTAACACGAGCACTATCTTTCAATCGCGTCAATCTTACCTTTAATTTTTTCGCTGTATTGTATATAGTAGTGCTAATAATAATTGCAAGTAACCTCCGTTAAGTTAGAAAAATTTATCTGGCCGAGGTTACAAGATTCACCCGTTAAACCGCCGCCCCAGCCGCATTTAACATGAATATATTCAACCTCTGTTCTGGATAATCTTCGCTTATCTAAAACTGAGGTTATTCACATTCGATCAAGAGGATTTATACTATGCCTGCCTTCCCTGAATATGACCTGCGTGACACTGTTGTTATTTCGGGTGCCCCCGGTCAACATAATGTCATGGCATTTGCCAACGAAGTAGCTGCCGCTCCCACCAACATCAACCAACTCAGTGAACGGCCGCACGAACTTTACACCGACATCAACAAACAACTGGAAGCATCCAATCTTGATTATACCGCCACCATCCGTATGGTGCATGAGTTACGCGATGCAAAGAGCGGTATTGTCTGGCAGAAGGCGGGAAATGTGCTCGTCAGGGATGCACGCGAACAAACCAGCCCCATTGACGCCGATGGGCCAGAGGCCTATCAAATCATGACCCTCAACTATGCCAGATCGGCAGCCATATTACTGGAAGAGGCAGTAAAACGCGAGGAAATTACTCAGGAACAACAACAGGAAACCCTGCAATCCATTCACAACTATAGCCGTGAAACCTTTAAGCAGCTGAGCACCGCAGAGAACCCCAAGGAACTGTTTGAACGCCGGAATAGCCAGTTAGTAGATCATCTGGCTGAGGGGCTTGGAGTCAATCATCAACAGGCTTCCAAACAATTAAACCTTGCCAAAGATTTTGCCGGTTTTGAAGACGAGCATGTGCATAGCGTAACGCTCTCCAGCGTTGAACATGCCGGTAAACGCTACACGGTTTGTGAAGCGGAAACCATGCTGACCAGCATGACTGATGAGCAGAAACAGGAATTTACCGAACGTCACAATAAAGCCTGGTACACCGAGCAGCCTGCTTTTGCCCAATCACTTATTGACCGTTACACCGACGAACTCACCGATGATGCACACACCATCCCCACCCAGTTACGCTCCATTCCTGGTATCCGTAACGCCTATACGAAAACCACTGCTGTGGCAGAGGCGGGGCAAGAGCTGCAAATCGTCCATGAAGGGCATCACAGTGGCACGGTGGCCTCGCAAGCCAAAGGTGGCCAGGAAGAGCAGCAACGTCTGGCAAACCAGAATGTGGCACAATTGCGTAATGCTATTGGCAAGCCTATCCATATGGTAACGCTTAACTCGCCCAATAACCCTACGGGCAATGACGGTGCTATTGTGCAGCAAACCGGTGCTGGCACTGAGGCTGGGGAAGGCACGCACACCAACCTGGCGTTCAACTTCTTCCGCCGTTTCTGGGGAGCCAATAAAACTGACGGCGTAACCGCACTGCTTAATGAAACTGCTGCCTATGCGACTGAGAACAAAAACACGGCTATTGCCAATTATATTAGCGGCAGAAGCACCAATATTGGGGAAGCCAGAGAAGAACTTGAGCACTGTACGGGTTCTAACAAGCGAATGTTCGCAGCCGCTCTGGATGCCAAAGAAACCTTGCGCAGCAATACAGGATTCCGCAGCCTGTGGGATGGCAGTAATCGCAACCTTACCATTACCAGTGACCTAGCTATTATCCGGCATGAAATGCGTGATGACGCCCATAACGGACGGTTCAATGCCGTTCCTGAAGAGGTGAGTGCCTGCCAGAGCGGTAAAGACCGTAACGGCTTAAAACTGTTTAATACATCGGTGGAAGCAGTGACGACTGCGCTGCAAGAACGGAGTGGGCAGACAGTGGATAAAGCTGCCGTGCGCGGCACTCTTGCCAAGGCAGGCCATACCCAGAACCAGGCAGGTAACCAGGGAGGCACACCCGGATGTTTCGGTATCAAAACTGATACCAAAGGGGCTATTCCTGAAGAATGGAGCCGTGATACCAAGGACACGCTCGTACAAAAACCCGCCAGTTTTAACGGGAAAATTAAAGAATATAAAGCCAAGTTCATGGAGAAAATGCAAAACATATTCACCCCAAGAGCAAGGCCTGCACCTACTCAGTCGAAATATGACGTTATCCGCCAACAAGAAACAGTGTCACTTGATAATGAACGATATTCTAATGTTGATGTGTCTCTAGGCTTTGAAGGCAACGAGAGATATTCTGATATTGATGTGTCGGTAAGCTTTCAGGGCGAGGATCGTAGACAAGACCTGGCATACCGCAAGGTGGTTGGTGAAAACACAATATTAACAGAAGAACAACGCGAAAATGTACGTAAAACACGGGACATAGCGCAGCAGAAAGGCACTGATCTCAACTCTCAGGGTGTCAGTGAAAATACGAACCCAAACGTAGATCCTCTACTTGGTCGTGAGGTCGCCATCAAACAAAAACAGCAACAGGAAGTGCATATCTAACCTGTCGCACTGCCTCCTCCCCCTTCCAGAGGGGGAGGAGGCAAGCTGATTAAGAAAATTTCGTGCACACGCTTTTTACTCTTGCTATTCTCATATATACTCTGCTATTTACTCTAACATACACTATTTTTACACTATTAGCATAAGAATGCCCCATGGTATCACACGTAAACACACTGACCTTTCAGGGGGTTGAAGTTGTCGATGTTAATGTGCAGGTGCATCTATCCGCCGGATTGCCTGCCTTTGCCGTGGTGGGGCTGGCGGATAAAACCGTAGCTGAATCACGCGAGCGGGTACGCGCTGCCCTGCATTCGATTGGCCTGGCCTTGCCTTCCCAGCGTATCACGGTTAATCTCTCTCCCGCTGATTTGATTAAAGAAGGCAACCATTTTGACTTACCTATTGCCGTTGGGCTGTTAATTGCGATGGGTATCTTACCGGCAGAAGAGATTGCTAACTATTTGGTAATGGGTGAACTTTCCTTGGATGGCAGCCTGATGCCGGTGGCAGGCACGTTACCCGCCGCCATTGGTGCCACTGCCCGTTCCAAAGGCATTATCTGCCCGAAAACCAATGGCAAAGAAGCCGCTTGGGCTGGGAATAGTGCCATTGTTGCGCCAGACCATCTGATTGCGCTGGTAAACCATTTTAAGGGTACACAGCTTCTTTCAGTACCTGTGCCTGAGTTTTCTGAGGATGATCACCCTTACCCAGATTTACGTGATATACGTGGGCAAGAAACCGCCAAACGTGCTTTGATGATTACCGCTGCCGGTGGGCATAATATGCTAATGTCTGGGCCACCAGGAGCTGGGAAGTCGATGCTTGCCAACCGTTTGGCTGGGTTATTGCCCGAACTGGACGCGCAGGAAATGCTGGAATGTAGCATGGTGGCCAGTGTTGCTGGCAAGCTGGAAGATGGTAAGCTGCAACGCCGCCGCCCATTCCGCTCCCCGCATCATTCTTGCTCGATGGCGGCGATGGTGGGGGGTGGTATGGGCAAACGCACCCATCCTGGCGAAGTATCGCTTGCCCATAATGGGGTGCTATTTCTGGATGAACTGCCCGAATTTCCGCGTGTGGTGCTAGAATCCTTACGCCAACCGATTGAAAGTGGCAATATCACCATTGCTCGCGCCCATGCGCACGTGACCTATCCGGCACGTTTCCAGCTTATTGCCGCTATGAACCCCTGCCGCTGCGGCTATCTTGGCGATAATGAGCGCAGTTGCAGCAAAGCTCCCAAATGTGCACTTGATTACCAGTCTAAGATTTCCGGCCCCCTGCTTGACCGGATTGATATCTACCTGGAAGTGGAAGCGGCAAATACCACCGATTTTACTCGCCCCTCTTCAACAGTGAGTTCTGAATCCATTCGCAGGCAAGTGGAAGAAGCACGAATAATCCAGCAGCAGCGTTATGAGGGCTATGCTATCCGCAACAACGCCCAGGCTGATGGGGAGTTGCTGCTGGAGGTCGCCTTTCCGAATGAAGAAGGAAAACAACTACTTAACAAGGCTGCTGAAAAAATGAAACTTTCCATGCGCGGTTACAACCGTGTGCTGCGCGTTGCTCGCACCATTGCTGATTTGGAGGGCAGCGTCATGGTAGGAAAGCCACATATTGCCGAGAGCCTGAGCTACAGGCCGGTGAGGAAGTGGAATCATGCGTAAAAAAATCATGTACATTGTGCTTCAGTCCGTTATAATCCGACTTCTTCGTATATTATAATTTTTAGTGAAAAGGATATAGACCATGAGTGTACTTGTTGGAAAACCTGCCCCTGATTTCACCGCTGCGGCTGTGCTCGCTGATAATAGTGTGAATGAATCCTTTAACTTGAAGGAACAGCTGCAAGGAAAAGTGGGAATGCTCTTCTTCTATCCACTTGATTTTACGTTTGTATGCCCATCTGAAATTATTGCTTTCAACAACCGCATCAGCGAATTTAAATCCCGTGGCGTGGAAGTAATTGCCGTGAGTGTTGATTCGCACTTCACCCATCTGGCATGGAAAAACACCCCTGTGGAGAAAGGCGGTATTGGCAATGTGCAGTTCACTATGGTGGCTGATTTGAGCAAACGCATTTCCCGCGATTATGATGTGCTGCTTGATGAAGAAGTCTCGCTGCGCGGTACTTTCCTGATTGATAAAGACGGCATTGTGCGCCACCAGGTGGTGAACGACCTGCCCCTTGGCCGTAACGTTGATGAAGCACTGCGTATGGTGGATGCGCTGCAATTCTTTGAAGAATATGGCGAAGTTTGCCCAGCTGGCTGGAACAAAGGCGACAAAGGCATGAAAGCCAGTGCTGAAGGTGTGGCTGAATATCTGGCTGAACACGCCGAAGCATTGTAGCTTCGCTAGATCATAGATGTTAGATGTTAGAATTTTTTAGCATCTAACATCCACGATCTATCATCTAAAATCCAACATCTAACATCTAAAAAAAGCCATGTCATCGACTCATCACAGCAAAGTTCTTATTCTTGGTTCTGGTCCCGCAGGATGCACAGCCGCTATTTATGCTGCACGCGCCAATCTTTCTCCTATTCTGGTACGTGGCATGCAGCCCGGTGGGCAACTGAGCATTACTACCGAGGTGGAAAATTTCCCTGGTTTTGCTGAAGCCATTCAAGGCCCTTGGCTGATGGAGCAGATGGAAAAACAAGCCGAGCATGTTGGCTCGCAACTGATTTACGACCATATCAAGGAAGTTGACTTGAGCAAACGCCCTTTCACCTGCGTGGGAGAATCGGGAGACACGTATATTGCTGACACCTTAATCATTGCCACCGGTGCGCAAGCACGCTGGCTGGGGCTGCCAAGTGAGAGCAAATTCCAGGGTTTTGGCGTGTCCGGTTGCGCCACCTGTGACGGGTTCTTTTTCAGGAACAAAGAAGTGATGGTGATAGGCGGCGGTAACAGTGCTGTGGAAGAAGCACTCTATCTCACCAACCATGCCAGCAAGGTCACACTGGTGCACCGTAAAAACACCCTACGCGCTGAGAAAGTGTTACAGGAACGCTTGTTTAAACATCCCAAAATCCGTATCATCTGGGATCATATACTGGAAGAAGTGGTGGGAACAGAAGAGCCGCCCAGCGTTACGGGAGCGCGGCTGAAGGATGTAAATAATGGCGAAATCCAGCATATTAACGTCGATGGCATTTTCATTGCCATTGGCCACACCCCAAACACTGCCCTTTTCCGTGGTGTGATAGATACGGATAGTGATGGTTATATTATCACCGCTCCGCGCAGCACCGCCACCAATATTGTTGGCGTATTTGCAGCAGGGGATGTGCAGGATAAAATCTACCGCCAGGCTGTAACAGCCGCCGGCAGTGGTTGCATGGCAGCACTGGAAGCAGAAAAACTGCTGGCCAGCGAAGAGTAATATAATATCAGTGTGGGATAAACAAAGTTTATCCCAAATTGAGGTTAATATGATTGGCAAACTAAAGGGCATTATAGACACGATTGATAAAGACTCCATTCTTCTGGATGTGTCTGGCGTTGGCTATATTGTCTTCTGTTCTGCTAAGACCCTGCAGGCACTGCCTAGCACGGGTGAAGCTGCCTCGCTAGTCATTGAAACCCATGTGCGGGAAGACCATATTCATCTTTATGGCTTCAAGGATAGTGCCGAACGCGACTGGTTCCGCCTGCTTACCACCGTCAAGGGCGTAGGGTCACGGGTGGCGTTGGCGATTTTAAGTGCCCTTTCCCCTGCCCATATCAGTGCCGCTATTGCCAGCAAAGACAAAGCCGCCTTCACTCAAGCAAATGGTGTGGGGGCAAGGCTTGCCGAACGGATATTGGTGGAATTGAAAGATAAATCGGTAGAGGAAGCATTCCTTCCCATAGCTGCTTCTGCCATAGCCGACAACAGCGCGGCGGCCGATGCGGTTTCCGCCCTCACCAACCTTGGCTATAGCCGCAGCGAAGCCTATAGCATTATCAACCGGTTGCTGGCGGAAGATGCCACACTTGGCATCAGCGAACTTATCCGTAAGGCACTGAAAATATTAAGCGCATGAGTTCTTTTATTCGCGGCCATAAACAGGAAGATGATGGAAGTGAAGCCCATCTCCGCCCAGCGCGGCTTGATGATTTCATTGGCCAGGAGCAGGCGAAAGAGAACCTGCGCATTTTTATTGCAGCCGCACGCAATCGAGGAGAAGCACTTGACCATGTATTATTGCACGGCCCGCCAGGGCTTGGTAAAACCACCCTTGCACAGATTATTGCGCATGAAATGGGCGTTAGTATCAAAACCACTGCCGGGCCTGTTATCACCAAAACAGGTGATTTAGCCGCACTACTCACCAATCTCGAGCGTGGTGATGTGTTATTTATTGACGAAATCCACCGCTTAAACACCGCCATTGAGGAAGTGCTCTATCCGGCCATGGAGGATTTCACGCTGGATTTGATTATCGGCGAAGGCCCGGCTGCGCGTACTGTACGCATTGATTTGCCTCCCTTCACGCTGGTGGGGGCAACAACCCGGCTTGGCTTACTTACCAACCCGTTACGCGACCGTTTCGGCATCCCCTTACGCCTCAATTTCTATACAAGCGATGAGCTACACACGGTGATTAACCGTGGTGCTGCTATCTTAAAAATTGCTATTACCCCTGATGGTGCCGAAGAAATTGCCCGCCGTTCACGTGGCACGCCCCGTATTGCCCTGCGGCTGTTGAAACGTGTGCGCGATTTTGCCACCGTGGCCAAGCATAGTGCCATTACTGGTTCCATTGCCGATAGGTCATTACAGCGGCTGGAAGTAGACCAGTTAGGGTTAGATAGCAACGATCACCGTTATTTGCGCTTTATTGCCGAGCATTACGCTGGTGGGCCAGTCGGGATTGAAACCATTGCCGCCGGGCTTTCCGAGCAGCGCGACTCACTGGAGGAAACCATCGAGCCTTATCTGCTGCAACAGGGATTTTTGCAACGCACTCCTCGCGGCAGACAACTTACCGCCCAGGCATTTACCCATATTGGCCTACCACCTCCAAGAATATTTAGCCCGCAACTCAATTTCCTGGAGCCAGAAGAATGACACAACGCCAGCATGATTTCCGCATTTACTACGAAGATACTGATGCAGGCGGAGTGGTGTATTATGCCAATTATCTGAAATTTGCCGAGCGCGCCCGCACCGAATATTTGCGGCAACGCGGCATTGACCAATCTTTATTGCTTGAACAAGAGAAACTCTGTTTTGTCGTGCGAAAAGTGGAAGCCGATTATCTTGCCCCGGCAAGGCTGGATGATATCATCACCGCACATACAACTATCACCACCGTAGGTGGTGCATCACTGGCAATGGAACAGCAGATTATGAAGGGTGAGCAAATGCTGGTGCGGCTGAAGGTGCTGGTTGTTGCTGTGAGCAGCGTTAGCTTAAAACCTGTGCGACTACCCGAGAAGATACGGCTGGCCCTATAATACCCCGCCCCGTTTGATGACTGTATCCTTGTGGATATGCACATTAATCAGCACACCAAACCCTATCAGGATCGTCATCATAATAGTGCCACCATAGGAAAGCAGCGGCAACGGTGCCCCCACTACCGGCAACATGCCCATCACCATCCCCATATTGACAAACACATGCACAAAGAAAATGGTGATTGCTCCAATCGCCAGCAAGCGGCCAAACTGGTTACGGCTGGTTAGCGCAATTAAGATACCATACCCAATAATCAACGTGTATAATAGCAAAATCAGCGAGCCGCCAGCAAAGCCAAGCTCTTCTGCTAGCATGGTGAAAATAAAATCGGTCTGATGTTCTGGCAGAAAATTCAACTGGCTCTGGCTGCCATGCAGCAAGCCTTTACCAGCAAAACCACCCGACCCTATGGCAATTTTTGATTGTAGAATGTTATACCCAGCCCCAAGCGGGTCTTTTTCTGGGTGCAGGAAGGTAATCACCCGCTGTCTCTGATAATCATGCATGAAGTGCCATAGCACCGGCAATGCCGAAAGCCCGGCACCAATCACCAAAGCAAATTTCCATAATCGTACCCCTGCCATAAAAAACATTGCCCCACCTACCAGCAACAGGATAGTGGCCGTTCCCAAATCTGGCTGTTTCATGATGAGCGCAAAGGGCACAAGCACCATGAAGAGAGGCGGAACCAACACGAGCGGTTTACCAATTTCTTCCAGCGATATCGAATGAAAATAACGCGCCAAGGCAAAAACCAACGATATTTTCATTAATTCTGACGGTTGCAGTTTAAATGACCCCAGATTGACCCAGCGTGTGGCCCCCATCGCCGTATGGCCGGATATCTCCACCACCACCAGCAACAAGAGCACCATCACATAGGGCACATAAGCATAACGAAACAACAGCTTAATATCAACCAGGGCAATCACCAGCATTACTGGCAGAAAAACAGAAAAATGCACTACCTGCCTGAACGCCCAGGGCTGGAAATGCCCTTGTGCCGCTGAATACATCAGGGAAAAACCAATGGTTGCGGTAAAGCTAATTAAAAACAGGAGGAACCAGGGAAGGCGTGCTATCTTTCCGGTGATACTATCACAGCTTGACGTGTGGATTGTCATAGTTTCATCCGGTTAGGATGCAGGTTCAATAATACGTGCGGCTATTTTGAGTGCGGCTACTTCCTGCTCTAAAGCCGCCACACGCGCAGCCTGTACCCGCGCCTTATTCAGGCAGGCAAGCGCATATGATAAACACGCCACCCCCCCCAACAATAGCCCCAGTATCACGGCGATAAATATCAGCAAGAATACCGGAATATCCATCTCAAATGGTAGAGGAAACAAGGTAAGGGTCATTTGCGCCCGATTGGCCAGCGCAAATGCCACTAATATACCACTCATTACGGCAATGAGTGCCCATTTCACTATCTTCATATCGCATCCTCTCCTAGAGGCCTAATGCACATTATCCAGGATTCCTCGCAGCTTGTTCAGCTCTTCTTTCATTTTCTTATTTTTGCGCAGCCCTCTTATGGCGTCAAGGGCTTCTTTTGCTTCCTCTTTACTCTTTGGAATAAGCTGCGATACATCCACGGTCATCTTAGGGTCATTAATACTGCCCTCTACCAGGATAACCAGCTTCTTCCCCCCCAGCACTGCACTTGTTTGCGCAGGTATCAGGCGGTAATGCAGTTGGTCATTCGGCAGATCAATCGTGCCGGTGCCATGAATATCAGTGAGTGGTGTGTGGATCAGCAAGTCATCATTGCTCACAATACCGCTGGCAATAGTGAAACTGGCGGAAGCACTGTCAAATGCCGTGTGCTCTTCCTTATTATACACCGTCTTCATCAGCGATGTTACTTTCTCAGGCGGTAGCGAAAGATTCATACCACGCAGCGCGCCGTTACGCACACTCACAATGCCTTTGCCACTGAGCGCACTTACCATTTCCTTCACCGTTCTTCCCCGCGTGGAAAGCGTCATTTTCGTATCAACAACGCCTTCAAGCTGTTTGAACGAGGCCACCTCTTTTAGGAACTGTCCGGCATTCATATGGCTAACAGCAATATCCGCTTCCACGACAGGCATAGGCTGCGATGCCATATCCACTATAGCGGTTACATTTCCTACACCATCATATAATCGTGCATCACTAGCTGAAACCCGCAATACACCATCATTAAGCACCAGATTTATATTGCTTTTTTTAATATACACTGCACGTAATTTTATGGCCTGCATATGAAGCTGGAGCGTTGCATTATATTTTTTGACCCATGCCAGGTTCAATGGCGTATCCCCCCAGTGCTGCGCCGGGGAAGCAGGGGCTTCTGGCCGCTTCGCCGGTGACACTTGCGGCATATAGTTATTCACGTCAATCGGCCCCACGTCAAACACAGCCTTCAGGACGGGTCGCTCGCCTGTAACATCCAGTGCAACGCTCCCCTTAGTGTGGATATCATCCACCACCGCCGTCATCGCGGGAAGCGCAACCCTCTTTCCTTCCCATATGAGCTTATCCGCCCCAAGGGAGAATTTCCGCTCTCCATAGGTGCCTTCCAGCCTGCCTGCGGTAGCAGTACCATTAAGCAAACTCTCCATATTCTCAATCTTGGCCACAGCACTCAGTGGCTTACCGGCATAATGCATTTTTACGTCCAACCTTGCACTGCCACTTATTGCATTTAACTCCGCGGCCAGCGTAAGATCATCCAATATCATGCTGTTCCCTCCTTCTTTATAATGGAGGGTAGCATGGGTCATCGTCAGTTGATGGATAGAAAAAGGGGAAGCCAGCTTCATACCGCCCATCTCAGGAGCAGCAGCTTTTCCTCCGCTAGATGCAGATAGGGGAAACTGCCAATTAGCGGCACCTTTAGTATTTTTCTCAAGAAAAAATACAGGATTCTTCATGGCAAGCGCATCAATAATCACCTGCCCTCTCAACAGCGGCAGCAGCTTCACGCGCACCTCAAGCTCAGGGATGCGCACCATATCAGGCGAAGAAAAATCGGGGGCATTCGCAAAGGTAATCGCTTCTGCTTTCACGGCTAATGTCGGAAGAAACGACACACGCAAATTACCTTTAATGGTAAGGCTACGGCCTGTATAGTCTTTAACTTTACGGCTTATGATATCTTTATAGGGGTTGAGATTAAAGAGGCCAGGCGTAACTATCAATATCCCTGCAAGAAGCAAGGCTCCCATTATCGCTATCAGGAGAAATTTTTTCATAGAGGAAGACCATGAATAAAGCAAGGGAACTACTGCCACACAGCAACAGAGCTCCCTCACCATATTATTTTGGTGCAAGAATCATCATCATTTGCTTTCCTTCCATACGCGGGGAAAACTCTACCTTCGTTACCTCCTGCATATCATCACGCATCCGTTCAAGCAGCCTGAGCCCAATATCCTGATGGGTAATCTCCCTGCCACGGAAGCGCAACGTCACCTTCACTTTATCACCTTCCTGGATAAATTTGAATGCACTGCGCAATTTGACTTCATAATCATTTTGCCCAATATTCGGACGAAGTTTGATTTCCTTAATTTCAACAACACGCTGCTTCTTGCGCGCATCATGAGCTTTCTTCTGGATCTCAAACTTAAACTTCCCAAAGTCAAGTATCTTGCATACCGGCGGTTCTGCGTTAGGAGAAATCTCAACCAGGTCAAGCCCCTGCGCAGCAGCAAGCTTTAAGCCTTCTTTGAGCGTAACAATCCCTATCATCTCACCGTTCTGATCAACCAAACGGATAGTGGGCGCGGCAATTTCACCATTGGCGCGGGGAAACTTACCAGATTTTTGCGGAAGGGTAGCTATTTAGAAACTCCTTGTATTAATGTTAATTGTTAGAGCGAGGGGATTCTCCCACTCACCTCTTATAACGGCATTGCCGCTTCTTTCTTTAGTGTATTCAAAATATTTTCAACTGCAAGCACTTCTTGCTTGTCAGATCCTATTCTGCGCATCGAGGCTGTATTCTCCTGCGCTTCTTTCTTCCCAACGGCCAGCACAACGGGTGTTTTAGCCAGCATATGCTGACGCACTTTATAGCTTATCTTCTCGCTGCTGATATCAAGTTCCGCCCGGATACCTGCCTGGCAGAGTTTCTCATGCAATGCTTTGGCATAATCATCCACCTCATTGGTGACCGTTGCCACCACCACCTGGGTGGGCGCAAGCCAGAGGGGGAATTTTCCCGCATACTGCTCGATAAGAATGCCAATGAAACGCTCGAACGTACCCAGTATCGCCCGGTGCAGCATAACCGGTCTATGCTTTCCACCATCGGCACCAATATAGGAAGCATCAAGACGCTCAGGAAGCACAAAATCCACCTGCAACGTGCCACACTGCCAGTCACGGCCTATCGCATCCTGCAATACAAACTCAAGCTTCGGCCCATAGAACGCCCCCTCGCCTGGGTTCATGCTATAGCCGAGGCCCGCCGCTTCCACCGCCGCTTTCAGCGACGCTTCCGCTTTATCCCAGATAGCATCACTTCCGGCCCGCACTTCCGGCCGGTCGGAAAACTTCACTTTAATCTGGGTGAAGCCGAGTGCCGCATAGACTTCCTGCAATAACTGGCAGAAAGCAATGGTTTCACTGGTGATCTGGTCTTCGGTGCAAAAAATATGGGCATCATCCTGGGTAAAGCCACGCACCCGCATAATGCCGTGCAGCGAACCGGAAGGTTCATTGCGGTGGCAGGTACCAAATTCTGCCATACGCAACGGCAAGTCGCGGTAACTCTTCACCCCCTGCTTGAAAATCTGCACATGGCAAGGGCAGTTCATCGGCTTTAATGCAAGCGTGCGGTCTTCCGATTCAGCGGTAAACATCGCATGGCCAAATTTTTCCCAGTGGCCAGAGGCTTCCCAGAGCGACCTATCGACCAGCAGCGGGGTTTTCACTTCCGTGTAACCACTCTTGCGGATTTTCTGACGGATATAATTCTCAAGCAACCGATAAAGCGTCCAGCCTTTATCATGCCAGAACACCATTCCCACCGCTTCTTCCTGGAGATGGAACAAATCCATTTCCTTGCCAATCTTCCGGTGGTCACGCCGTTCAGCCTCTTCCAGCCGGTGCAGATAGTCTTTCAGTTGCTTTTCATCAGCCCAAGCCGTGCCGTAAATCCGTTGCAGCATAGCGTTTTTACTATCACCCCGCCAGTAAGCACCTGCCAGCTTCATCAACTTAAAGGCTTTCAGTTTGCTGGTAGAGGGTGCGTGCGGGCCACGACACAAATCAATAAAATCGCCCTGACGATAGAGGCTTACATCTTCGCCTGGGGGAATAGAGGCAATAATCTCGGCCTTATAATGCTCACCGATAGAGGTAAAAAACGCCACTGCATCCTCACGCTTCCATACTTCACGGGTGATTTTCTCATCCCGCTTGGTAATTTCCACCATGCGCTTCTCAATTTTGTCGAGATCTTCTGGGGTAAAGGGCACCGCACGGGCAAAATCGTAATAGAAGCCATTTTCAATGGCGGGGCCAATCGTCACCTGGGTTTCAGGATAGAGTTCTTTCACCGCTTCTGCCATAATATGAGCGGCATCATGGCGCAATATCTCTAAGCCTTCTGGGTCTTTGCCAGTAATAATGCTCACCGCACTATCTTCGGTAATCGGCAATGATAAATCTTGTAACTGGCCATTAACCGCTATGGCAAGTGCGGCACGCGCCAGGCCACTACCAATGCTTTCCGCCAGCTCTATGCCCGTCACTGGGCCATCAAACTGCCTGCTGCTGCCATCCGGCAGGGTAAGGGTTACTTTTTCTTTATCAAGGACAAGGGACATAATATTATAACCTCAACCAGGCATAAGCTTTGCTTATGCCTGGTTGGCAGAATATTGGAAAATATTTACAAAAAGCGTGATTTTTGTAAATATTTTATAAAACCAGTTTGATGTAAGTAAAGTTTACATCAAACTGGGGGTACTATAAAATAAATTTCGACAAATCCGTCTGTTTTGCAAGGGCGGCCAGTTGTTTATCGACATAGGCCACATCAATCACCACCTGTTTTTCTGCCATATCGCTGGCATTGAAACTAATCTCTTCCAACAATTTTTCCATCATCGTATGTAGGCGTCTGGCACCGATATTCTCAACATCGCGGTTCACTTCCATAGCCAGCACCGCCAGACGGTTCACACCCTCATCGGTAAATTCAAGCATCACGCCCTCGGTTTCAAGCAAGGCCGTATATTGTTTCAGCAAACTGGATTCCGGCTCTTTTAAAATACGCAACAAATCATCTTTAGTCAATGCATTCAGTTCCACACGGATAGGTAGCCTTCCCTGTAACTCTGGCAGCAAATCAGCAGGTTTTGCCATATGGAACGCACCTGAGGCAATGAACAATATATGGTCGGTATTAATTGGCCCGTATTTCGTGGAAACACTCGTACCTTCAATAAGTGGTAACAGATCACGCTGCACCCCTTCACGGCTGACTTCTCCGCCCTTCACATCGGTACGGGCACAGATTTTATCGATTTCATCCAGGAACACAATCCCATCATTCTGCACCGATTGCATGGCTTCTTTGATAATACTATCCTCATCAATCAGCTTATCGCCTTCTTCCGCCATCAGGATATCATAGGAATCATGCACTGTCATCCGCCTGCTTTTCGTGCGCTCGGCTCCAAACGCCTTGCCAATCATATCGCTGATATTAATCACCCCCATCTGCCCACCCGGCATACCTGGTATCTCGAAGGATGCAGCAGACGAACCGGTATCCGCCACCTGGATCTCAATCTCTTTGTCATCCAGCTTGCCTTCATGCAATTTCTGACGGAATTTCTCACGTGTTTCCGTCGAGGCATTGGCACCAACTAATGCATCAAGTATGCGGTCCTCGGCATGGATACGGGCTTTTTCTTCCACTTCATTGCGCATACGGCTACGCACCATCAATACGGCATTTTCCACCAGATCACGAATGATAGAATCAACATCACGCCCAACATACCCTACTTCTGTAAATTTGGTCGCTTCAATTTTAATGAAAGGCGCATTGGCCAACTTCGCCAGGCGACGGGCAATTTCGGTTTTCCCCACCCCAGTTGGGCCAATCATCAGGATGTTTTTCGGCACAATTTCTTCACGTAGTGGTTCTGCCACTTGCTTGCGCCGCCAACGATTGCGTAGCGCAATGGCAACGGCACGTTTTGCCTGTTTTTGTCCTACAATAAAACGATCGAGCTCAGCCACAATTTCGGCTGGGCTTAACATATTCGCAAACGATACAGGAGTTTCAAACGCTTTAATCATCATGCCGGTAACTTCTCAAGGGTAATATTACTATTGGTGAACACACATATCTCTGCTGCAATTTGCATGGCCTGACGTGCCACTTGCTCAGCACTTAACCCTTCCACCGCCACCAGGGCACGGGCAGCAGCAAGGGCATAATTCCCCCCCGAACCAATCGCCACCACCCCATCTTCTGGTTCAAGCACATCACCGGTGCCAGTAAGCACCAGCGACACATTGCTATCTACCACTATCATCATGGCTTCTAAGCGACGCAAGTACCGGTCAGTCCGCCAATCTTTGGCCAGTTCAACACAGGCACGGGTAAGTTGGTTCGCATGCTTCTCCAGCTTGCCTTCCAGCCGTTCAAACAAGGTCAGCGCATCCGCCGTTGAACCGGCAAACCCAGCTAGAATAGCACCGTTATTTAACGAACGCAATTTTTTGGCACGCGATTTAATAATAGTATTGCCCAGGGAAACCTGGCCATCAGCAGCAATCACTACCTGGTTGCCCTTCCGCACCGAAAGGATGGTAGTGCCGTGCATAGTAATAGTTGATTGATCAGACACTGTCACTCACATTTAATTATTTTGAATAGGTTACGTTACACACCATTACCGTAATAAACGAAGAAATCAATGATAAAATAAAGAAATTTATCCTTGAGAAGCTATAACCGCTAATAGCAGCTACCATCCTGCGCTATAAGACTAGACGTTGCCAGATAAAAATGAAATATATACTACTCACAGCTCAAGAATTGGTTAGGTTGCAATGTGAACAGACTATGCTTGAGTGCAAGCAATGCTGCATAAAGCAGGAACGCAAAAATAAGGACTATACTGAAACCACTCTTCAAGTGGTTTCAGTATAGCTAGTCGCAGTACGCATGTTTTAAGAACCAGGGATAGCTATGCTTTAAGCAACCGTGCTGATGCTTCTTCTATTCTGGTTTCAACCTGCTGCATGAATTCATCTCTTTTCAGCCCTGGCAGAATAGGCGGAAGAAACTCCAGTGTAATACAGCCTGGTTTTTTCTGGAAGGCATTTTTCCTCCAATAGAGCCCGGAATTGAGTGCCACCGGCACCACCATTGCATGGCCTTGTGAATAGATTGCCGCTATCCCAGGTTGATACGGCACTATTTCCCCTGGCATGGTACGCGTTCCTTCGGGGAAAATAATCACCGGACGCTTCTGCTTCAAGCGGTCATTAGATGCTTTCAGCAATTCTTTCAAGCTGCTTGCCTTGCCGCTGCGGTCGATAGCAATCATGCCCATACGGGTTAAATAACGGCCAAAAAGCGGGATATAGGTCAGTTCTTTTTTCAGCACATAGACGGGCCGCTGGCATAGCAGGTGAAAAATCAGCGTATCCCAGGCAGATTGATGCTTGGAGGCAATGATATAGGCACTATCCTGCGGTATATGCTCCCTGCCCTGTATGTCCATACGGATACCACAGAACAAGCGCAGCGCAATCAGCGTTCCTTTCGCCCAGACATATCCCACCCAGGCCAGGCTTACAGGCAAAAACAAAAAGGGCAGGCAAACCACCGCCAGCACCAATGTCCAGAGTGGAAAAAACAGGTTAAACAGAAAGGAACGCAGGGTTATTACCGATGAATGGGAAAATAGCATGAACTAATGACTCTTAGGAATGGGTGCAAGATGAAGGTTGAGTATGATAGCCAACTTAACCGCCAGGAATTTAGTATATTCAGACACCAGCAACCGGGCACTGCCTGGAAATTTCCACCATGCCCCCAGCTTCACACTGGCAGGAAATACGGGGTGAGGGATAATATGCACGCCTGGCATTTCCGCCTCAAATTGCGCCATACTACGGGGAATATGATAATTCGCCGTGACTAAGCGCAGGCTTTTATAATGCTGAAGTTCCATCCAGATTGCCGCCTCAATAGCGTTGGTCTGGGTGCTATAGGCCATATGGCCAAGCACAATACGCCCCTCCAGCGGCTTCACCTGTACCGCTGATAATTCTTCAGAAAGATTCTGCAAGTCGCTGATCGTCGATTTTTCTCCCACGCCAGAGATCAACAGCTTATCCGCTTTTCCCTCTGCCAGCAGATTAATTCCAGCAAGCAGCCTTCCCCTTCCGCCTGTCAGCACCACAATAGCATCGGTAACGCTGTTTTCATCTTCCACGGTTGTCGGCACACGCGCCACAAACCAGCAGAACCCAGCAGCCCACACGCTGAAGGCAAGAAGCACTATCAGACAAGAACGATAAAGAAACCGGCGTACCACAACCATTATAGAAAACACATTATTATAAAAGCACATAGATTTTTACTATGGCCTTCCCCGATAAGCAACTTTTTTATCACGTGACAATGGCTGCACAAGAATGTAATAAAATTGTAACAAATTTATGCTATAGTACATAACCTCAGTTTTGGATAAGCATAGCTTATCCAAAACTGAGGTTACACAGCCTATATTAGCAGCGAGATGACGATGAAAGACACACCCACTATTATACAAAATGGCAAGCAGCTTGATGTGCAAATTGGCAACAATCGGGTTACCTATATCTATCCAAGTGGCTATCTATCCGGTGAAGCCGTTGATGCGATATGGGATGATATGGGGCGGAAGACCCCACCAGAGCAACGCTTGCCAAAACCGATGGTGCTTTCCCTTACCGAAGAAAATGTGAAGCCGCTCGACCAGAGAATCCGTCTTGATTCCGCACTTTCATTTGCCGACCACTTGCAGAATCACCGTGAGAATTTCGACCGCCAAGTTTTCCTGGTCAATATTCAGCAAGGCCATTGGACGGCAATGTCGATACGGAATACGCCAGAGAGAAAGGCGGAAGTCATCTATCTTGACTCAATGGGCACGGGAAACGAAAAACTCCCCGACTTTATCACTCACTCGCTGGAAAGCGTATATGGCCCTGGTAACCATGAACAAGTTAAGATTCCTCACCACCAGCAACAGCAAGGCACAATGTGCGGTATGCACGCCTGCCTAAATGCCGTATGCCTTATAGAGATACAAACAGAGATACAAAACACCAACCCTACCAAGGCACTCAAGACACTTATGAAAGGCGACCAAACGTCTCATCAGAATGCCGGAAAATTTATATATGAATATGGTAAAAACATATTTCGCCGTCACGCTGAAAAAGAGCATAACCGCCCGGTAGATCGCGCTATACTGACCGATATAAACAGGCATCGGGAGGAATTAGCTATTATCGGCACCAACTTTGCAGAGACACTCCAGGGGATCGTCCTCAATACTGCCGAGGGGTTTGTAGATTCACAACTATTAAAGGGCTGCTTACAAGATGTACATGCTCGCCTTGACTCACGTGCAACCCTAGAAGAGTTTACGGCTGCCGTTACATTCCTGGCACGCTCTGATATTCGGAATCCCGACCTCCTTGAAGAGCGCAGCAAGAAGGCTTTCCAAGACGTATTTTCCATTCCATCCTTAGACAGCACGTCTGATATTGTCGACGCCTACCAGCAACGTAGGGAGCACTTATTAGAAGCCATTAAGGACACTGCCACTCTATACAATGTGCTATCTGAATCCAATGTACTCACTGAACAGAACCCACCTCTCCCGAATGCTCCTTATGATTATGAGGAAAGCAAAGAAGACATGTCTCCGCCACCACGCCATCCCCGTTCTGCGCTGAAAAAACCGACACCCACGACAAGCACTCCTAAGCAGGTACGTTTTACTCCAGACACCAAAGAGGATATCACTGACTACATCCCTATGTCACCCTTATCTCCTCGGCAACTTGATTTTGAAGAAGAGGAAGAAGATAACCCGCATCGTAAATTCGCCACTTTGGTAGAGAAGGTATCTTCACCCCTTACCGCTGCCATACTCGACAATACCATTCGGCATGGACTTGAACACGGCTCATTGCGTTCTCTCCATCCCCAACTCTATGCTAACTTGCACCAGGGAAACAGACAGCCTGAAGACGGTGTCTATACCGGCTTGGGGCTAGAGGCCCACTTTACCGAGGAAGATGGCGTTAAAGGCTTCAAAATTGATGATGTTAAAGCCGGTTCAGCACTTGAACGCTCACGCGACCAGATAAAAGGCTGCATTATCCAGAGTTACAGCGTTACCCTGCCCAATGGCAAGAAGCATAGCTGCCCGATTACCAAAGATGAGGATTTTATCGCCTTCCGCGCTGCTGCACTAGAATTTGGCAAGTTAGAACTTACCATTTTCAACCCAGCAACCAAGGAATTTTCCACGACCACCCCCATCCCCTGCTCTACTTTTATCAGCAAGGTAGGGCAAGGCAAGTTCCGTTTTACTGAAACGATACAGAAGACAGAAGCACTAGACACCCTTCCGATGCAAACAGGCAACGACAGTTTTACTCGCAGGATAGAGCAGGATAGGCTGAGACGAGAAACTTCAATGACCCCTATTATCCCTATACGGTAACCAACACCCATATTTTCTTACTACTTGTATATTCCTGCATAGCTGCTATAGTTACAAAGGATTATGTAACCTCAGTTTTGGATAAGCTATGCTTATCCAAAACTGTCAACTATTTGAAAAATAATGATTCAAGGCGGCTTGAACCATTATTTTGAGTGTATTATTACACTATGATAGGAAGCCTTTGGCTTCCTATCATAGAATTAACGTTATTATTAATTTAAAATAATGGCAAAAACGACGCTTTTTGACATTATTTTTCACTATCATGCCAGTTTTAGATAAGCAAAGCTTATCTAAAACTGAGGTTATTTATAACTCATACCCTAATGCAACATACGCATGAACGCACCACATACACCCCTTACCAGTAATATCGACCCCCCCTCTCTTGATGAGATATTGCAAACAATCCGTGGCGTTATTGCCGAAAGCGATAATACCGCCACCACCGATGACATATTGCTGCTTACCACCATGGTGAAAGAAGACGGCAGTGTCGAAAATATCCGCTCTACGCCACGCGTATCATCACCTTTTAAAGAGGAAAAAGAGCCTTATTCTGCTGCCCATCATACTGATAGCAGTTTACTCTCTGAGAAGACCGCTGCCGCCTCATCGAAAGCACTGAATGAACTGTTGCAGGCTAGTAAAAAGACCGATACTGCCCCCAACAACCCAACACCACCTTTCCGCTCAGGGCATACGCTGGAAGATTTGGTGATGGAGTTGCTGAAACCGCAGCTGCGTGAATGGCTTGACCGTCATTTGCCTGCAATTATTGAACGGCTGGTGGCAAAAGAAATCGAAAAACTTAACCCTCGCAACAGTAATGGCCGCCAGACAGGGCACTAACGAAACATTAAGGCATATTGATGAATATTTTCTTTTATATTTTCGGTAGTTTCTTGTTTGTTTGTGGCATAGCTGGTGTTGCACAGGCTGAGGATGTCGCTGAGCCCGCTAAAATATATGAGAAGCCTCCTGTTGCTGATGATGATTTTCTCTTGCAACTAAAAGGCATCCAGGATAATGCTCCAGCTAGGAATGATGAAAAGAAAGCCCCCACAGCCGCCCCTGCTATTGAGCTTCCTCCCTTGCCGCCACTTCCTGCTGTGCCTGCAAGCAATAACGACGACAAACAACCAGAGAGTAGCACCACAACACCACCCGCACCTGCGCTGCCAGCCTTAACCCTGCCGACACTGCCACCTGTTGGGGATAGCAAGGCTACTAATGATAGCGATACAAAAACGGCAGAACCCTCCGTTGCACCCATACCAGCCCCTCCGCCCATACCTCTCCCTGCCACTGACGCTAAGACGGAAGAGAAGCCGGAAACACCGGCTCAGCAACCCATAGCTACGCCACCGGCTGCGGAAAAAGAACCGGTAGAAGCCCCTGCTATTGTGGCTCCGGTTCCACCTGCTGTGCCCCCTGTTGAGAAGAATACCGCTCCCATAAAAGAAAAAGCTGAACCGCTTTCCCTGGGCAAGTCTTTCTCTGTCTATGAAATCAATGGCACTGATGCCCCCAAAACTGAAGTGCCCGCCACTAGCGATATACTCAAAACACCCCCCCCTGCCCCACCGGTAGCCCCTGTCGCCATCAAAGAAGCACCGAAAGAAGCCGTGGCAGCACCGGCTAATACTGAACCCAAAAAGACAGAGCAGCAAGATACGCCCAAAAAGACACCAAAAAAACCTAAGAAACTCTCTAAAGCAGAGCAGCAACGTCAGAAAGAACAGCAAGCCTATGAAGCACGCCAGCAACATCGCGCTATCATCAAGGCACTGGCTGCCGAGAAACTGCACGATCTGGATACGTTGAATTATAAAATACAACGCCTCCCCTCTGCGTTATACACATCAAATAATCCTGAGAACGCCCATCTCAACAAACCGCTTTCCGAGGCTGATTATCACCACTACCTGCTTGCGGCCGCTGCGAATAACGATGTCAACGCCATACGCGCCGTTACCGAACATTTCCAAAAGAAGATCGCCTATAAAGGTGAAAACGGCAACACGCCTCTCATTCAGGCCACAACCAAGGGCCAGCTTGCTGCGGTGCGGCTTCTGCTTGGCAAAGAGGCTAATGTCAATGCCACTAACAATAATAACGCCACGGCCCTACATGTTGCAAGCTACTCAGGCAATATTGCCATCGCACGGGCATTACTCTCACACTATGCCAACCCCAATATGCGTGATGCTGAGGGAAAAACCGCCCTGCATTATGCTATCTATAGCGGCAACCCTGAACTGGTGACGCTGCTGCTTGCCAGCCAGGCCAAACAAACCATTCCTGATAATAACCGCAAAACGCCTCTCGATTATGCGTTGGCAGAAAATAAGCAAGCGATAATAGCCTTGCTGCTGAAGAATACTCCCGATAAGGCTACCTTAAATAATGCACTTCTTTCAGCCGTTGCCTTGGAAAACCCTGAGCAAGTGGCAATGCTTTTATCCCACGGGGCCTATGTTAATGCACGCAACCAGCAGGGGCGTACGCCTTTGATGCTGGCGGCACTGGCAGGAAATGAGACGATGGCTGCCCTGTTGATGCAGAAAGGCGCAAACCCACGCATTATTGATAATAATAAACACACTGCCTCGCAACTTGCAGCCAGCCGAGGCTATTTCCTGCTGGCCGATATGTTGCACATAGAGGAAGCACGCACACTGGCAGCCCCCGTTTCCACTGTGCCCTTTGCCTCAACCTATAAGCCTATTGCCAGCAAGGATATTACCACCTCCAGCCACGCAAAAACCTCTGCCAAGAAGGCCAAGGCGCATAAAAAACATGCTGCTGCACACAAAAATGTTGCCAAAGAAAAGTAATCAGTTCAAAATCGCCCCAATAATAGCTGGCAGATTGTAAAGTGGCACCTGTCCCTTCCCCGCCAGTCGCCTATTTGTTAATGTATAAACAGAGTGTACTCATGACACATCCTTTTGATAAATCACGCCTACCCAGCCGCCATGTCACCCTGGGGCCAGAACGCGCCCCGCACCGTTCCTATTATTATGCAATGGGGCTCAAGGAAGAAGAGATTTATCAGCCGCTGGTGGGGGTGGTTTCCACTTGGAATGAAGCTGCGCCCTGTAATATCTCCCTGCAACGCCAAGCACAATCTGCTAAGCGTGGGGTAGCAACTGCCCATGGCACACCGCGTGAATTTACCACCATAACCGTGACCGATGGTATTGCGATGGGGCATCAGGGGATGAAATCTTCCCTTGTATCACGCGAAGTGATTGCTGATTCGGTGGAACTCACCGTGCGTGGCCACTGCTACGACGCACTGGTTGGACTGGCGGGGTGCGATAAATCCCTCCCTGGCCTGATGATGGCGATGGCACGCCTGAATATTCCTTCCGTGTTCATGTATGGCGGCTCTATTTTACCAGGCAAGTTCAAAGGAAAAGATGTTACGGTTGTTGATGTATTTGAAGGGGTTGGCATGTATAATGCTGGCCGGATGGATAAGCATGAACTATGCCAGTTAGAGATGGTGGCCTGCCCATCTGCTGGTTCCTGTGGCGGTCAATTCACGGCTAACACTATGGCCTGTGTATCAGAAGCCATTGGCCTGGCGTTACCCGGTTCTGCCGGTGCCCCTGCCCCCTATGAAAGTCGTGATGAATATGCCTATGCCTCTGGGGTACAGGTGATGGAATTGTTAAAACTAGGCATCCGCCCGCGTGATATTATTACCCGCAAATCCCTTGAAAATGCAGCAGCCGTGGTGGCGGCAACCGGAGGCTCCACTAACGGCGCACTGCATCTACCTGCCATTGCCCATGAATGCGGCATTGTTTTCACCATGGAAGATGTGGGAGAAATCTTTAAACGCACCCCGTATATTGCCGATATGAAACCCGGCGGGCGCTATGTGGCCAAAGATTTATTTGAGGTGGGCGGTGTGCAGATTGTGTTGAAAACCTTGCTTGAGGGTGGCTATCTGCATGGCGACTGCTTAACGGTTACCGGCAAAACCATTGCCGAGAATTTGAAAGATGTCGTATTTCCATCTAATCAAGATGTTGTACGCGAGGTTACATCCCCACTCAGCCCAACAGGCGGTGTAGTGGTACTGAAAGGCAATCTAGCACCAGAAGGGGCAATTGTGAAAGTAGCCGGTCTCAAGCAACTGCAACATACCGGCCCTGCCCGCTGTTTTGATTGTGAAGAGGAAGCCTTTGCTGCGGTAGAGCGGAAAGACTATAAAGAAGGTGACGTCATTGTTATTCGTTATGAAGGCCCCAAAGGCGGCCCTGGTATGCGTGAGATGCTTTCAACCACCGCAGCCCTTTATGGCCAGGGGGCAGGTGAGAACGTGGCACTGATTACCGACGGGCGTTTTTCCGGTGGCACACGTGGCTTCTGCATTGGTCATGTTGGCCCTGAGGCCGCAGTGGGTGGGCCCATTGGCTTGCTGAAAGATGGTGACATCATCACCATTGACGCTATCAACCGGACTATTTCCGTAGCGTTAAGCGACGAAGAACTGGAAGAGCGGCGGGCAGCATGGCAGCCACGCCAGAACGATTATAATTCTGGCACACTCTGGAAATATGCCCAAACTGTAGGCCCTGCCTGTAATGGTGCGGTAACGCATCCAGGGGCTGCCAAAGAAACGCATATCTATGCCGACATCTAACATCTACGATCTAACATCTAGAATCTAAACATATGACAAGTTCTATTCATGAAATCCTTGAACAAAAACGCCAGGCTGCACGCATTGGCGGCGGACAAGCAAGGATTGACGCGCAACATGCCAAAGGCAAATTAACCGCCCGCGAACGCATTGAAGTGTTGGTTGATCCCGATTCATTTGAAGAATACGGCATGTTTGTCGAACATCGCTGTAGCCATTTTGGTATGGAAAAAAATGTTATCCCCGGCGATGGCGTTGTCACTGGACACGGCACGATCAATGGGCGGTTGGTGTTTATCTATAGCCAGGATTTCACCGTGCTGGGTGGCAGTTTAAGCGAAACCAATGCCCGTAAAATCTGCCAGATTATGGATATGGCGATGAAAGTCGGCGCGCCGGTTATAGGCATTAACGATTCCGGTGGGGCGCGTATCCAGGAAGGGGTTGATTCCTTAGGTGGGTTTGGTGAGATTTTTCAGCGCAATGTGACGGCCTCCGGCGTGATCCCCCAAATCTCCCTGATTATGGGCCCTTGTGCCGGTGGCGCGGTCTATTCCCCTGCCCTGACGGATTTTATCTTCATGGTCAACGACTCCTCCTATATGTTTGTGACAGGGCCGGATGTGGTGAAAACCGTGACTCATGAAACTGTTACCCAGGAGAAGCTGGGCGGTGCTTCCACCCACACGCATAAAACCGGGATTGCCAGCCGTTCCTTTGAGAACGATATTGAAGCACTGCTACAGACACGGCGGCTATTTAACTTTCTCCCCAATTCCAACCGTGATGGTGTGCCTTCACGCACGACACAAGACCCGGCAGACCGCATTGATATGTCGCTGAACACGCTAGTACCCGATAACCCCAACAAGCCCTATGACATGAAAGAGCTGGTGGAACGGATTGTCGATGAAGGCGATTTTTTCGAGATTCAGCCCGATTATGCTAAGAATATCATTATTGGTTTTGGCCGGATGCAGGGGAAAACCGTAGGGTTTGTGGCCAACCAACCCATGTACCTAGCTGGCTGCCTTGATATTAACGCTTCCTGCAAAGCAGCACGCTTTATCCGCTTCTGTGATGCGTTTAACATCCCGATTGTCACTTTTGTGGATGTGCCTGGTTTCCTTCCTGGCGTATCGCAAGAGCATAGTGGCATTATTAAGCACGGGGCCAAACTGCTTTATGCTTATGCAGAAGCAACCGTACCCAAGATCACCGTTATCACCCGCAAAGCCTATGGTGGCGCGTATATTGTGATGAATTCCAAACACTTACGTGGTGATTTCAACTATGCCTGGTCGAATGCCGAAATTGCCGTGATGGGGGCGAAGGGTGCTGTGGAGATTATCTTCCGTAACACAGGCGATAATGCCGCCGCACAGGAAGCACGGATTGCTGAATATCAGGAAAAATTCACCAGCCCCTTTGCAGCAGCAGCGCGCGGCTTTATTGACGACGTTATCCGCCCACAAAACACCCGCTGGCGCCTCTGCCGTTCCTTAAGCCTGCTTGAGAAAAAGGCTGTGGAACAGCCCTGGAAGAAACACGATAACCTGCCGTTGTAATTATTAACCTATCAACAAAAACGCATGCCTAGAAATCAATTTGACAAAATCCTGATTGCCAACCGTGGGGAAATCGCCTTGCGGATTATGCGCACGGTGAAACGCTTAGGGATTAAAACCGTAGCGGTGTATTCTGAAGCTGATACGAATGCGCTACATGTCCAATATGCCGATGAGGCAGTCTATATTGGCCCCTCCCCTGCCACCACCAGCTATTTATGTATTGATAACATACTGGATGCCATACGCAGCAGCGGCGCACAGGCGGTGCATCCTGGCTATGGCTTTTTGTCTGAAAATGCGGAATTTGCCAAAGCACTAAAGAAAGAAGGCGTGACACTCATTGGCCCCGATATCGCCGCCATTCAAGGCATGGGCGATAAAATCGAGGCTAAAAAAATTGCCCAGAAAGCTGGGGTAAGCACCGTGCCTGGCTATATGGGGGTAATCAAAGATGCCGAAGAAGCCGTAACCATCGCCTCCTCGATTGGTTTCCCCGTGATGATAAAAGCGGCAGCCGGTGGGGGCGGGCGTGGGATGCGCGTGGTGCATAATGCATCTGCCGTGCATGAAGCCTTTCGTTCTGCCTCTACGGAAGCGCGCAACAGCTTCAGTGATGACCGAGTGTTTATCGAAAAATTCATTGAACAGCCGCGCCATATTGAAATTCAACTCCTTGCTGATAAATACGGCAATGCGGTGGCCGTGGGGGAGCGTGAATGTTCTATCCAGCGCCATCACCAGAAAGTGATTGAAGAAGCGCCAAGCCCCTTTATTGATGATGCCACTCGCCAGAAAATGTATGAGCAGGTGAAATCGCTGGCACAAACAGTGGGCTATTATTCGGCAGGAACGGTGGAATTCATTGTTGACGCACAGAAAAATTTCTATTTTCTGGAAATGAACACACGCCTTCAGGTGGAACATTGCGTGACCGAGCTCATCACCGGCATTGACTTGGTGGAGCAAATGATTCGGGTGGCGGCAGGCCATAAGCTAGATTTCACCCAGGAAGACATACGTTTAAACGGCTGGGCGATTGAATCGCGTATTTATGCAGAAGACCCTTCCCGCAGCTTTCTTCCTTCCAGCGGGCGCATCACTTCCTATCAGGAGCCAAAGAAAAACCCTCATATCCGCATTGATAGCGGTGTCTATGAAGGGGGCGAAGTCAGTATGTTTTATGATGCGATGATTGCCAAGCTTTGCACCCATGCCCCTACACGCGCTGAAGCCATTGAGTATATGCAGGCAGCACTAGGCGATTTTGTGATACGTGGTATTTCTCATAATATCAGCTTCCTGGAAGCTGTGATGAGCAATCCGCGCTTTATGAAAGGCGATATGTCCACCAACTTCATTGCGGAAGAATATCCCGATGGGTTTTTAGGGGCGGAACTCACTTCTGATATCACCAAAGTGTTCCTTTCCGTTGCTACCCATATTTATCTGACTGATGCCAAGCGCGCTGCTGCTATCACCAACCAGCTTGCAGGGCGCCCACGCCAGATTGGCACGCGCTGGGTTGTCAGGATTGATGGTGCATTTTATCCGGTATATGTACAACATACAAATGAAGGAAGCGATTATACCATCCGGTATGAACGCGAAAAACTATTTATCCGCAGCAACTGGATATTGGGCAGCAGGCTCTTTAGGGGCACCATTAACGATAGAACTGTCAGCGTCAAAATTGAGGCGTTTGATGGCGGATACTACCTCACCCATGCCGGGCGCACCGTTAAAACCACCGTACGTTCCCCACGCGTGGCTGAGCTAGAGCAATTCATGCCAGTAAAATGCGGCAACAACCAGACTAGCTGTTTAGACGCACCTATTTCAGGTATGATCTCTGCTATTAAGGTTGCGGCTGGCCACACCATCAAAGCTGGGCAGGAATTGCTGATTATTGAAGCGATGAAAATGGAAAATACCATTTACGCCGAGCACGATTGCACGATTGCTTCTATCCATGCCAAACAGGGAGATAGCGTCAATGCGGGGCAGTTATTGCTGGAATTTGAATAACGTGGAAACAAGGGAGACCCATGGCATATAAAGCACTGCATGTTATCATTAAGGGTAAGGTTCAAGGCGTTGGATACCGTTACTGGACATTGACCACCGCCAAAACTCTTGCTATTAATGGATGGGTGCGAAATGTGGCAGATGGGAGTGTAGAGGCGGTGTTTGCAGGTGAAGAAGATGCTGTATTGGCCATGCTCGCAGCTTGTAACGAAGGGCCTGCTAAGGCGGATGTATCCACACTCGATATCACGCCGATAGCACCTATCGTAGAAACGGGTTTTTCAATCCAATAATCGTTGATGTTTTTCTATGTCTGTCCGTTTTCTAACTCTAATGTCGTTTCTGTGGGTGCTCGCCCTTTCTGGCTGTACCCAACCCAGCAACCAGGCACCTGTCGTGCTGAAAGGCGATAAATTCTATGGCTTTGATGAAACGACAAATGGCGAAAGCACGCACTATGTAGTGCAACCGGGAGACTCATTGTCTGTGCTGGCTAAACGCTATCATGTCTCTGTCAGTGCTATTGCAAGTGCCAACCGTCTAGCTCCTCCTTACATTATTAAAATTGGCCAAAAACTACATATCCCTGCCAATGCTCCCACCTTAACCAAAGGAAAAATGCTTGCCAAGCTTGATCCAAACACGCATCAATCCGTTCCTGTCGATACTATTACCAGCAATAACGTTGCTCCTCCACTCAAAGAAGAGCAGAAAATTACTATCGTGAGGAAGGAAGAACTAACCGCCAAAGCCACTCCCTCCCCCGCTCCAACCAGCAACACTAACGCAACACCGATGTCGCTCATCCCTCCAGTTCCTGCTGTAAAACTGGATGCCCCTTTTATATGGCCGCTTAAAGGCCCTGTGCTTCTGCATTTTGGCCCAGGGAAGGGCGGCTATTTTAATGACGGCATTAATATCAGTGCCCCTGAGAATACCCCTATTGCCGCTTCAGCAGGTGGAAAAATTGTCTATGCTGGTAATGAACTGCGCGGTTATGGCAATCTGATTATTATCCGCCACGATAATGGCTGGCTCACTGCTTATGCACACCAGAAAGAAATGGTGGTGAAGAAAGGCGATAATGTGACTAAAGGCCAAACCATTGGCTATGTTGGTGCAACCGGCAATGTCACAGCACCCCAACTGCATTTTGGCATTCGCAATGGTAAGAACGCCCTGAACCCAGAAGAATATTTGCCCAAAGGCTAACATAACCTCAGTTTTGGATAAGCAAAGCTTATCCAAAACTGAGGTTATTCTAGGTCTACATCTCCATTGTGGCTTATTATTTTCTGTGCTTCCGCTGAATATCCAATTGTGTGGATTGAGAACCAAGAAAAGAAAGAAAGTCCGGCATTATTGCAAGCCAGGCAGTATATTCAAAGTTTAGAAGACTGCCTTTTTAATGAAGTATGGTTCTTTGATTTGCTACTTAATCCTGTGAAAGTGGCCTGAACTTATGATGAGTCTTACCCAACCTACAGCTATCCCCAGCGAATCCCCAAGCATTTTCACTTGGTAAACACACCAACACCCAAACCAATAACTATCCGAAATAAAAGAAGAAAAAGTGGTCGGGGCAGAGAGATTCGAACTCCCGACCCTCTGGTCCCAAACCAGATGCGCTACCAGACTGCGCTATGCCCCGAACAAAAGCTAGTAAAATGATGTTGCTGTAACACGCTAGCTGAAGGTAATCTAGCCATTCTTTTGCTATTAATCAATAGTTTTATTATGTTAGGATAAAGAAATAAACAATAACAGCAAATGCCCCTGCTACTAACTTCAGTACGGATAAGCCACGCAGCTTATATGCCTTTCCCTGCACGCATGTAAAGCAACGCCAAAGCACTGGAGGCTTTCCGCGTCATGGTTTTACTGGCACGGCTTGTTAGGATAATCGGCACTTTTGCACCAAGCACTATACCCGCCGCTTCAGCCCCCGAAAGAAAACAGAGTTGCTTATAGAGCATATTCCCTGATTCCACATCGGGCACTATGATAATATCCGCATCGCCTGCTACTGGCGAATGAATCCCCTTCTCTTGTGCCGATTCATAGGAAAATGCATTATCCAGTGCCAACGGCCCATCAAGGATACCACCGGTGATCTGCCCACGTTCAGCCATTTTGCATAAGGCGGTTGCATCCAAGGTGGAAGGGATTTTTTCATTGACAGTTTCCACCGCCGATACAATCGCCACTTTAGGCGTGCCTAACCCCAGAGCACTAAATAAATCAATAGCATTCTGGACAATATCTTTCTTATCCATCAAGCTAGGAAAAATATTAATGGCCGCGTCTGTCATAAAAAATGGCTTATGATAGTTAGGGGAATCCACCATAAACACATGGCTCATACGCCTGCCAGTGCGTAACCCGCTTTCCTTTTTCACCACCGGATGCATCAGTTCATCCGTATGGATTTTACCTTTCATAATGGCCTCGGCCTTGCCTTCACGCACCAATTCCACCGCTTTTTCGGCCGCCGCATGGCTATGTTCGGTAGGAATAACACTATAGGCAGAAAGATCGATGCCCTCCTCCTCAGCTACAGCCCAGATTTTGGCTTCTGGCCCTATCAGCAAGGGAATAATCAATCCGTCTTTTGCTGCCTCAATAGCCCCTTGCAACGCATTTTTATCGACCGGATGCACCACTGCCGTCAGCAATGGTGTTAACCCTTTTGTCTTTTCAATAACCTGCTGATAATAGGTGCGCCGTGGTTCCTGCAATTCTTCTGCTCTATGGTTCATACTCCTTGCTCCAAAACTGAGGTAATACTACTGCTCGATACTAAAAATATCTATACCAGAACTAAGACTATTTTATACGGGGCACCTCTAAAAACCCATTTTTGCACAAAAGCGCGAAGTGATGGATACCGAGAAAAATGATTACATATCATATACATGGATTTTTCCGAGGAGGCTCCATTGCAAGCAGATTTGAAGCAAAAATGGGTTTTTAGAGGTGCCCTACGATAATAGCTTTTCATTTAACTAACCTCAGTTTTGGATAAGCGTAGGCGGTTTCAAGGATGAAGTGCAACGGTTTGGTTTAGCATAGCATTTTTGGTA
>CAZXPG010000001.1:0-83533 GCA_964643145.1 uncultured Rickettsiales bacterium | reverse complement strand
AAAGATACATAATGCAGGAACGCAAAAATACGGTATATACTGAAACCACTCTTCACGTGGTTTCAGTATACAACACGAAGGTTAGTCAGATAGTATGCAAAAACACAAATGGAAGGTATATCATGCGGAAATCCTGCCTTGCACTTATTATATTCCTATTTACGCTTCCCTTATATGGATGTGTCGGCGAAGTGGATCTCACCCCACCCCAGGAAAGTGATACTCTGGCTAAAATCCCTAGCTATGATGAATTTATGCGCAACCGTAAGGAATGTAAGGCACTTTCTGAAAAATTCTGTCCTTTCCCCTTAGCGCGCTATTGCACCATTGATGCCTATGAAAAACGCGCCATCTTTATTAAAAACTGCATGTATGAACGTGGCTGGAAAGATCCGTATAATATGTTCAGTTATTATAAATGATATTTAGAGTAACCTCATTCAATGAATTTACTATGAATCCCTGCTACAATGTAGGGATTCCGCCACATAGTGAGCGTAAATATGCGCAAAGCTACAGTTAATAAACTATAATAAAGCGGATACGATGATGAAAATTGCCCTCCCCTGTATAATAGCCCTGCTTTTCTCAAACCTGCTAGGGGGTGATGCTTTTGCACTGCCCCAATCTTTTCCTGTGCAAGCCGCCAAACCACAGGAAAATAGCTGCCCCGACCAGAAAAGCGTGGTTTCTGCGGTGAAAACCCTTACCAAAGATGTTAGCCTCGCATTGCTCGCCGCAAGTAAAAACCAGTGGCAAGAAACTGCCGCCTATGTTGCCGGACTGGAAGCGCAGCTTGATGAAGTTATTGCAACCCGTCCCATTATGGCAGCAGCGGAACGCATACGTATGGTGCGTTTTGATTATGAGCACGGTGACAGCAAGCAGTTTGTATTACTGCCTTTTAGCGAGGCTTATGGCACTAACACCCTCGAATTACTTGCAGGCACAACCGCAACCGAGGCGCAAGTAGTGACAATGCACATGGTAATTGACAGCAATAAAATGGACACTGCCGTTAAACAGCTATGGCCACTTATCTCACAGCAGGATAGCAAAAAAACAACCGCTGCACTCCAAGATATTCTGGCTTCTATGGGAAATATAGAGGTGGCAAGCAGGCCCAACTACCTAAAAGAAACCTATGATAACATTCTCCTTACCGATAGTCTCCTGAAAGAAGGCTACTATAATTACGCCAGCTTTTCCCTTCAGCATGTAAAAGAAACGCTGGGGCTCTATATTGCCAGTTCCGACAAGGCGAATACACAGCTTAAAGGGCTAAAGTTAAGTGTTGATACCTTATCCGAGCAACTGAAACACCAGACACCTGGTGCCACAGAAAAACTGCGCGATCAGATAAAAGATTGGCTGCAATCGGTGAAGCAATATGTGCCTTATGGCAAAGAGGAGGGGGCGGAACCGGTGGTTAATTAGTGAATGTATTGCTTCGCGCTTTTGTGCAAAAATGGGTTTTTAGAGGTTCCCGATAATATACTGTTCACGAATGAAGAGTAGTAATATAACCTCAGTTTTGGATAAGCTACGCTTATCCAAAACTGAGGTTATATTACCCACGGAACCACTGGAACACCATATATTTTTCCGGGTGGAGATGGTGGTTAATGGCAAGAAAAACAATCCAGTGCACTACATAAATAACGAGAGAATTGCGAGCAAGAAAGAGAAACACACTCCGCATCACATTATTTAGTTTAGGCAACGGATAGGTTTTCATAGAGAAGTGCCATAGATGCAGCGTAACTGTTCCTATACCAAGCACCATAACCATATTCTGCATGATGGAAAAGCGGAACAACCAGCCTTCAAAAGCACAAAATAACAATGCGGCTACTACAAACCACAGTGCAGCTAAACGATCCTGTCTATTGTGCCTTGCAAAGAACCCCGCTATTGAAAAGGTGAGTGCCAGCGTGCCATATTCCCATAACATAAAGCTAAGTGGATAGAATGCTATAATCAGCACTGTTACGGCAATAAGCTTCTCGCTGTTAAATGTCTCCAGATAACGGTTCAGGAACTTCTGGTGCGCTAACCGTAATAATGTAATGGTGGCTAGTATGTTAAGCGCAAAAATAGGGCTATAGAGCAGTGCATCAACCAGCACTAATACCACCATTCCCCCCAGCACCCCAAAGTCTTTCCACTCCGCCTTGGAATAGCCCACCATAAAAAACCAGATCGGCACGCATATTCTTCCCACCGCCCGCCAGTAAAGCTGATCGGGGAAGAAAAAATAGCCAATATGATCAATAACCATCAATATAATGGCAACAGCCTTCAAGACATCGTAGCTATTGATATCGTTACCATATTTAAACGTGTTAAAGAGCGTCATTCTGATATTCGTCCGCTGTCACTGTTTTAAGGGCGAGTGCATGCACCGAATATTTTAACTCTTCCGCAAGCAATCTATAAATATGTTGATGACGTTTGACTCTAGAGAGGCCAGCAAAAACCTGCGATACAACCGTAATACGGAAATGTGTTTCCCCCCCTGCTCTACCTTCCACACCTCTGTGCCCAGCATGCTTATGCGATTCATCCACAACGAGCAACAGTTCTGGCTGTAGTGCTGATTGTAGTTTTTGCTTTATGCTATCAATAATCATACTCCAAAATCCCCCGATATGTTGATCAATCTTAGTTTACCTGTCATTGCGGTTATTCATGACAAATATAGTGACATTTTGCAAATAAATGTTATCATCTCGCTTGTTATACTTCTTACCATTCAGCAGTTGGTCATGATAACATTGAAACAATTTTTATTGATGCTATTACTGACAATCTTTGCTTCCAGCACGATTGCCAGCACCGCTTTGGCTGGTTGCAACTGCTCTTATCACTCGCCAGCATCTACAACCATGGCCTGTCATGGCATAGGCAAAACCGCTATAGATAGCACCAAAAGCACAAACTCTAAAAATACAGCCACTTGCAATGGTTGCGCTTGCGGACGTTGCAGCCTTAGCACATCGGGCGCACTGCCTGAACAAGGTTCTCAGCAGCTTCCTTTTAGCCGTGCTGAATCGTTTATTTTCAGCAGTGATTCAGTTAAGTCGCTATTATCTTACGCTATCGACTACCCTCCTAAACATATCTCCTAGGTTTTTACGCCTTGCTATAATGTTAACCTCAGTTTTGGATAAGCTTTGCTTATCCAAAACTGAGGTTACGTTATAGTGCTATGGCGAGTTTTGGGCGCGCAGCTTGTTGCGCCTATATTCAACCCATTTGGAGATTTTTATATGAAAAACACAACTATTCTTTCCAGCTTCCTGATAGGGGTAATACTGGCCTCACCTGCTATAGCAAGGCCAGTATCCTATCCTGGCGGCTGGACAGTAATGCAAATGAACGATAGCGATTCGCATTCGCTCCATGTGCATTACTCTCCCAACGCACACTATTCTATCGGTTATAAAGGGGAATATTTTCAGGATAAGAACTGGCAATTTCACGGCGCCCAACTCAACTATTTAGTTAAACGTTGGAATGCAACTAACAGTCAGGCAAATATCTATGCCAAGAATGCAGTCGGATTAGCTTATAGTGATAATTCATCTTTTGATACGAGAATGTCAATGGCGGGATTTACTGGGGTGGCGGCTGACTGGGAAACGCGCCGGTGGTTTACTTCGTATGAAAACCATTATGTGAATGCGGGTAATATCGACAGTTTTTTTAATCAGTCGGCGCGCATTGGCATTGCCCCATATATTGGCGATTACGGCGATTTACACACATGGCTGATGCTGAAGGTTGATTATACTCCTTCCCAGAACAAGCCCCTTACCTTCACTCCACTCATACGGCTATTTAAAAGCGAATATCTTGCTGAACTAGGCATAAGTAATAAGGGAGATGCGCTGTTGAATTGGGTTATCCGTTTTTAATATACTAAAGGAAGATTCTTATGAAAATGTTTTTTACCATAGTTGCTATAATTAGCGGTATTACCACCTCCCCCGCTATTGCCGAACAGGCCACCACCAGAAACACGCAACAACCATTGGATGCGTTATGCCATGACACTATCTATATCAAGGTAGATGGGTTGGTTTGCGATTTCTGCGCCCGTGCGTTAGAGAAACTATTTGGCAAACGCGCCGATGTTAACACTATTAAGGTTGATCTAGACAATGGTATGGTCACCGTTTCCATGAAACCAGGACAGAACATTGATGATGCTACCCTTAGCAAACTCATTACCGATTCCGGCTATAATGTCCGCAACATTAGCAAAGGATGCTAATTATGGCTAAACCATCTCACCAAGCATGGCTATCCACCCTTAGCCTATTCACCTCAGCAGGCACATTATTGTGTTGCGCACTCCCCGCATTATTTGTAACGCTGGGAGCTGGCGCAACACTTGCTGGTTTAATCTCTGCCGCGCCATGGCTTGTGGCACTCTCGAAATATAAAACATGGACATTTTCCATATCAGGCCTGTTAATCGTATTGACAGGGTTATTACGTTGGCATACGCGCCATGCACCCTGCCCAATTGCCCCAGAACAGGCAGCCACATGCAACCAGTTACGAAATATTAGCAGATGGATATATTGGGCATCGCTACTAGTATGGAGTATCGGATTCTTTTTTGCATTTATTGCAGCAAAAATCCTTTAAATTAACCTCAGTTTTGGATAAGCTACGGCAGAATCAAAACTGAGGTTAACTACTGCGATAAAAGTTATTTGAGGTAATTGATATAAAGCCTATTGATTAAATAAAGCAATTACGTTAGTATCATCGCTTCTTTTTATTGGAGGGATGGCCGAGTGGCTTAAGGCGCACGCCTGGAAAGTGTGTTCACGGAAACGTGTCCGGGGTTCGAATCCCCGTCCCTCCGCCAGTATCTGATTTATAACTTATCTCCACCAACTTCCAGCCACACACAAACCCCAGCTGCTGTGGGTTATAGCGGTAAGAGCTGCGTACTTCGTATTTCCCAAAAACTCTGTTTTTGCCCTATTTTTTGCTCTCTCTTTGCCTTTTCTCTCCAAACATCCGTACTTTTGAAATTAGTACGGAAGATCTGTACTTCCCTATTTCTACGGCTTCCAGAGGGGTATGAGCGGCGTACCGTTGTGATAAAATGATGCTAGGCAACATGGATAAACACAACTCCATCAATCCATAAAAAATCAATGAGTAGATATTAACAACATCCATCTGCTTTGGTTGGTTCCGTTTCACATCGGATTAACCGGTAGGTTAATGCACCAAGCGTCGTACCTATCATGGGTGCAAAAAGATAAATCCAGAAACTATCAAGCGTTCCTTGAAATAATGCCGGTCCCAAAGAACGGGCAGGATTCATGGATGCTCCTGTCATATGTCCACCTACAAAGGCACATAGGGCGACGACAGCACCGATAGCAATACCAGCCATCATACCAACCGCCCTTGTATCCGTAGCAACGGCTGTGATTACGAACATTAAAAAGAAACTGAGTATGACTTCCCACATGAGGGCAATGCTGGCAGTCGTAGCAGGAACCGTTGCGCCGTATGTGCTACCGACAGGTAAAATCAGGGATAGTACGGCAATGGCTAAGATGCCGCCAAGGATTTGCGCCAGCCAATAAGGAACCATCTGTTTCACAGGAAAATGCCGCGCAATGGTAAAGGCCAAGGTGACTGCAGGATTGAAATGCGCTCCTGAAATATGGCCTACGGTGTAAATCATGGTGGCGACAACCGCACCAAAAATTAAGGGTATGCTCCCTGCGGGTATGCTGCCTGGGAAGCGTTCAGCAACCATAATGCTACCGCAGCCGAAAAACACCAGTGCATAAGTGCCGATAAATTCAGCAATCGTTTTTTGCAACAGGGTAACGCCTTTCATAGCTGGCCTATAGCATTAAGTTTTTCCTGAAGTTCGTTTCTATCCATACTCTCTACGGGTAACTGAACTAATGCCTGGATACGGTTTTTGAGGATTGTATAGACGCGCTTAAATTCAGCGCGTGTTTCTTCATCCGTGCCTTGAAACTTGGCAGGGTCAGGAACACCCCAATGTACTTTTATCGGTTTGCCTGGAAAAAACGGGCAGGATTCACCAGCAGCTTCATCACATACGGTAATGACAACATCAATAGGCTGGTTGGTGAATTCATCCCATGACTTACTACGATAACCTTCTGTTGGTAAGCCCATTTCTTTTAAGGTGGCAAGGCTCATAGGGTGAATTTTTCCTGTAGGAAAGCTACCGGCACTAAATGCCTGTATCCGGTCTTTTCCATAATGATTTAATAAGGCCTCCGCCATGATGCTACGGCAGGAATTACCTGTGCAGAGAACAAGAATTTTTAACATTGTTTACTCACTAATTTTTCAAGTATGCCGCAGCCTTCCGGTTCCGATGCACAGCAATTTTCGACCAGATAGCCAATCAATTCTTCTGCTGCCTTCAGATTAGCGGAATAGATCACTGAGCGGCTTGCTTTGCGTGACGTAACCAGTCCGGCATTACTAAGATGGGAGAGATGAAAGGAAAGGGTATTATGCGGAATGTCCAGTTTAGTGCTGAGAACACCCGCCGCCACACCTTCTTTGCCATGTTCAACCAGTATCTTGAACACTTTAAGGCGGGTTTCTTGTGATAGTGCTGTGAAGGCTTTGAGCGCATTAACTATATCCATATGTCCAGAAATATAGACATAAATATTGTTTGTCAATGGTACTCACGATAAGGGTATGTCATTTCATAGCTCTACCGACCGCAACCGCAAGCTATTCCCAATGACCGATACCGAGCTAAGTGCCATAGCAGCGCTGGCAATGACTGGACTTAGCAATATGCCGAAGAACGGATAAAGCACACCCGCTGCTATCGGTACACCTAATGCATTATAGACAAATGCCAGGAACAGGTTTTGCCTTATATTGCGCATGGTGGCGCGGCTTAGGTGGCGGGCGCGTACTATCCCCATCAAATCACCTTTTACCAGCGTGATACCCGCACTTTCCATCGCCACATCTGCACCCGTTCCCATTGCAATACCCACCTGTGCTTGGGCTAAGGCTGGGGCATCATTGATACCATCACCCGCCATAGCAACCTTACGGCCTTCTTTTTGCAGCCGCTCTATGACCGCGTATTTCTGTTCAGGTAATACGTCTGCCTCCACTTCATCAATTCCTACCTTTTTTGCCACAGCCTGGGCGGTGGTTTTGTTATCGCCTGTCAGCATGACAATACGCAGCCCATCTTCTTTGAGTAATCGTATGGCCTCCTTGGTGCTTTCTTTAATGGGATCGGCAACGGTCACAAGTCCAGCCGCTTTACCATCTGCGGCAATAAACATGACTGTTTGACCCTGCGCCCTGAATGCGTCTGCCTGAGTTTTTAGGCCACCTGCAGGGATATTCAGCGATTCAAGCAAGGCCAGATTGCCGAGTGCTACCTGTTTTCCTTCTACAGTACCAGTAACACCTTTACCTGTAACAGAATGAAAATCACTCACAGGTAAAAATGTTGTTTTCCGTTCCTGCGCTCCTTTGACTATGGCTTCTGCGAGTGGGTGCTCGCTGCCTTGTTCAAGGCTGGCGGCCAGTGACAGCACTGCATTTTCTTCAAAGCCGTTTACTGCTATAACGGATACAAGTTTTGGTTTTCCTTCCGTCAGTGTGCCTGTCTTATCAACAACGAGCGTATCCACCTTCTCAAATGCCTCTAAATTCTCAGCGTTCTTTATCAGCACCCCAGCTCGTGCGCCACGGCCTGTACCTGCCATAATTGCCATTGGCGTTGCAAGCCCAAGGGCGCAAGGGCAAGCAATAATCAGGACACTTACCGCGCTGAGAAGTGCAAAGCCTATGCTTGGTTCTGGCCCCCATATCCCCCATGTTGCCGCTGCAATGATCGCTATTAAGATAACGGCAGGAACGAAATACCCGGAAACACTATCTGCCAGCCGCTGGATAGGCGCGCGGGTGCGCTGGGCTTTACTTACCATTTCCACAATACGCGCAAGCACCGTTTCACTGCCAACATGCTCGGCACGCATGATAAAGCTGCCATTACCGTTGATGGTTCCACCGATTACAGGATCATCAGAATTTTTCTCTACGGGTATCGGTTCCCCGGTAATCATGGATTGGTCAATGCTGCTACTTCCTTCCAGTATCACCCCATCAACAGGGATTTTTTCACCTGGGCGTACACGTAAGCTATCGCCTGTATGAACGTGAGCGAGGGGAATATCTGTTTCACTGCCATCAGGACCCACCTTTCGCGCTGTGTCTGGCGCTAGTTTCAGCAAGGCACGTATTGCGCTGGAAGTCTGGGCGCGGGCTTTGAGTTCCAGCACTTGACCAAGCAGCACCAGCGCAGTAATCACGGCGGCTGGTTCAAAATAAACATCTACCGCTCCATGCGCTGCGCCTCCTAAGAAGTCAGCTACGAGGCCAGGCGCAACCGTTATGATCACGCTATAAATATAGGCAACACCAACACCTAGCCCAATGAGCGTAAACATATTCGGGCTTTTATGCTTGATGGACTGCCAGAAGCGTTCAAAGAACGGCCAGCCACACCATAACACTACCGGTGTTGCGAGTAGAAACTGTAACCACGTGGCAAGTGGGCTGATTATAAACTGATGCAGTCCTTCACTTGGCAAATGCGCCCCCATACCGAGGAATAGCAGCGGTACTGACAAGACAGCTGCCACCCAAAAGCGGCGCGTCATATCCTTCAGCTCCGGGTCTTCGCCGGTTTCAAGGGTAAAATCCTCCGGTTCTAACGCCATACCGCATTTGGGGCATGTTCCCGGCCCCACTTGCCGCACTTCCAAGTGCATCGGGCAGGTGTAAATTGCACCTTCTATCACGGGTATTTCAGATTGTGGCTTCTCATGATGGCAGCAGCTTGTCTGATGGTTATCCATAATATTTATGCCTACTTATGGTGAAGTGGATGGCGGAGTGGTGGGGTGGACGTGTCCTTTGTTCTGTTGCATCATTGGACAGTCCTTCATCATTTCGCTGTGTTTCTGCATCATGTCTGGATCGTGCATCATTTTCATGCAGTGCTGTTTACATTGCTCAGGAGTCATTGACGTACTCTGCATGGAGTTCTGAGAACAAGCAGCGGTTAAAAATATGAATGCTGTGATGGTGAGTATTTTTCTCATTTTTCCTTCCTTTATCTAATGTGAATGGGGATGCTTGTTGTGGTCATCATCCTGCGCGTTAGTTTCATGTTTATGCTGCTCGGAGCTATGTTCGTGTTCTTTAGCTTGCGGTAATGACATAACGCCCAGGCCATGACGGAACACCAGCTCACCGCCTTTATAAGCAGTAACAGTCAGAGGTAGCATAGCTACAAGCAGGCTTAGTATCAGCAGCAACCCCGGTTCTTTTTTACGCAAAAGGAATGACCATAGCCCAAGGACAATAAATATTCCAGCCGTAGGTATTGCCCAATTACGATGGCTGAGCATGGCAAGGTGTGAATGACCATCATGGTTGACGGTATTAAAGGCAAGCCAGCCAGCAAGCAGAGTGCCGATGGTAATAGTAACCCCCAGCCATAAGTTACATCTGGCAGCAGTAAAACAGGCGTGCTTCCAGCTAACAGTAGCAGGCAACAGTTTGCCCACAACAAATAGCAGGGTAGAAATGGAAAGCAATGCTACCGTAAAATGTACAAATATGGGATGCCAGTTTGGGATGATTTCGATCATTTTTCTTTCCTTAAAACATTAACCGTAGGCCAATACTGGCGATAAGATCGTCACGGCTTTCACCGTCATCGCGTGCAATAGAGGCCGTTTCCCCAAATTTGCGTTCATAACGCACATCAATATAGGGAGCAAACTTCCGAGTGAACTCGTACCTGGTTTGGATGCCAAGCTCACCACTGGTAAACCCTGCGCCTATCTCCTGTTCCGGTACATCCTGAGCTGAAAAATTAAGCTCACCATAAGGCTGCGTGATAAGCCGCTGGGTAATGAGCAAGTCATTTTCCTGCCTAAGTCTTGCCGTTACATCGCCGTTATTATTTATAAAAACATGCGCTTCTGTTTCAAAGAAATAGGGAGCAAGTCCCTCAAACCCTGCCACTAGATATGAGGTGGAACGGGGTTCACCATCTTGCCGCACACCTATTTGCGCATCCCAAAAGGTAGCGATATTACGGCTATAGAGCGCCCAAAACTCTGCCTGGTGCGTATCTCCATCACTATTCTCACCTTCGCTTTTTAGCCAGAGCTTGTTGGTATCGCTGCCTACCCAACCATTAAAATGCCAGGAACTGACCGACCCATCACGACCAGCCCCGGTATCTGCTTCCAGCCTGAACATATGGAAGATGCTAGGGTGTTCGTCTGCATGGTGCATCGGTTCTGCCAGGGAAGTGGTAGGCAATAAGAGAACACCAAGGAGCGTAATAAGTTTAGTGCGCATGATGGTGCCCCCCTTCCATTGGCATAGATTCCGTTGGCTTTGGCGTAGAAACGGGCGGCGTTACCGGCATATCTTTGCTGTCCAATTTCGCAACCACCGCCTTAGTCATCATGCCGCCCTGCATATGAAAGAGCAGATGGCAATGGAACGCCCATTCGCCCGGCTCATCTGCAGTCAGCAGCACTGAATAAGACTGCCCCGGCGCAACGATCACCGTATGCTTGTTCGGCAATTTTTCTGCTGGCTGGCCATTTTCAAGCTGGACAAACATGCCGTGCAAGTGCATCGGGTGCGCCATCATGGTTTCATTGACGAATTTCAGCCGCACACGTTCGCCGTAGCGTAATTTAAGCGGCCCCGATTCCTCAAACTTCTTGCCGTTGATTGTCCAGATAAAGCGCTCCATATTACCGCCAAGCGTCACCAGAATCTCACGCATTGGCTCCCGGGTATCTTTCTGAGTCCCTAAATAGCGAAGGTCGCTATAGCTGAGTGCTTTATGACCGGCAGGGGTTCCCGCATCCGCCCAGCCGCTTTTCATTCCCATCATGCCGGACATGTCCATATGGGGATCATCCTTCATCATGTTTTCCATGTTCATATCCATCATGGTAAGCATGCTGCGCGGGCGGTGCGGTGGTATTTCTCCTTTCATCCCTTCCCGTGGTGCCAGTGTACCAATCGCAAAGCCGGTACGGTCAATAGATTCCGCAGCGATGCTATAGGCTTTATCTTCCTTCGGTTCTACTACCACATCATAAGTTTCCGCCACGCCAAAGCGGAACTCATCAACCGGCACCGGCTCCACATTTTGACCATCGGCAGATACTACCTTCATTTTCAGGCCAGGAATCCGCACATCATAAATCGACATGGCGGAAGCATTGATAAAGCGGAGGCGGACGCGCTCACCGGCTTTAAACAATCCTGTCCAGTTCTGCGCGGTGTTCTTGCCGTTTACCAGGAAAGTATAGCCGCTAACATCGGATAGGTCAGTGGGCGACATACGCATCTTTCCCCATTCCTTACGGTCTTTCACCGTGGCTTTTAAGCCATCCTCTTTAACATCATGGAAAAAATCACCTACGGTACGCTGGTTAAAATTATAATAGCTGGAGTTCATTTTCAGGTTTTTCATGATGCTATCTGCTTTCTCATTGGTAAAATCAGAAAGCAGCACTACATAATCCCTGTCCGCTTGCACAGGGTCTTTTCCTTTAGGTGTAATGACGATAGAGCCATAATGTCCGTCCTGTTCCTGTGCGCCACTATGCGCATGATACCAATAGGTGCCGGACTGACGAATTTTAAACCGGTAAGTAAATGTTTGATGCGGTTCTATGCCAGGAAAGCCGCTAAACCCTGGCACTCCATCCATATTCGCAGGAATAAGGAAACCGTGCCAATGTACAGAGGTTGGTTCGTTTAGGTGGTTGGTAACGTTGATGGTTACTTCTTCGCCTTCGGTAAAGCGCAAGGTTGGCCCAGGAATGGTGCCGTTTATCGTGATTTTCTCTACAGGTTTGCCGGTGACATTAACCGTCTGGCGGGCAATATCTAGGTTATAAGTTCCCGCCCATGCCGAAGAAGCCAGAAACGCTATGGTTAGTGCGAGTGTTGTTAGTATTCTTTTCATTAATATAACCTTACATCTGATGAAAAAGGTGTGCTATAAACGCAAAATAAAACCCAATTAGATAGAGGGAGAGAGAAAAATAAAAGACGATTACACTAAATTTTCTCAGATTTTTACAGGCTGCAGCCTTATTTGCATCTATTGAACAGGGCGCATTACGATTCATAAAGCGACTGATACCAGAAATAGCAAGCATGATTCCAGCAAAAGTAAAAAGCATTATCTTATGCTCAGAGAGCCAGACAAGCTGCGGTACTGCGCTTACCAGCCCAAGCATTACTGCTCCCGCGCCGAGCGATACCAGCAAGGCCGGTAACGCGCAGCAGATAAGAGTGCTAAAGGAGCCAAATAACGCCAGTGTCGGCAAAATAGCTTTCTTGAATGCCATTATTTTTCCCGTGTAATTTTTGTCACACTATAACCTGCGTCAGTAATCAGCGTGGTTACTTTTTTATCATCGAGGGTTTGATTTGGCTTGGTAGTGATAGTCACCAACTTATTATCGAGATCAACTTTGATCGTATCAACTGGCGCTTCTTTCTTAAACGTTTTCTCTATTCCAGTAGCACAGAATGAACACACCAGGCCATTGACACTTACCTTGATAGTTTCCGCCGAAGCAGCTCCCGCCATAAGCACCAATGCAATAAAACTTATCAATTTAATACGCATCATTTCTTCCTTAAAATTGTAGTACCCAGTTAAACATCACATCGCCGTTATTGCTTACCCCGCCTTCCACCAGTGTTGTATGGTAAAAGAGGCGGACAAGCGGAGTAACAACAATGCTTTTTTCCTTGGCCGGGTGATCGTCAACCTGCACCATGAACCAAGTATGTAAATCATCATAATTCGCTACATAAGGCGCAAAGCCTACACGAGCACGTTGCCAGAGTGATTTTTCAATCGTATCGACATACATGAGGCGGGCTTCATAAGACGTAAAAATGCGCCGTGTTTCATAATCAGCTAAAATCCCTGTCCATGCAGAAAATTTATCCTTATCCTGATAGTGAGAAACACCTGCGCCAGTCATATTGAATATATTTCCCTGACCTTCTGGTAGATTCCAGCGCTTTATCAGCGTATTTAGCTGCGGACCAACCGTTTTAAATTCGGTGCCGCCATTTTCCTTTTTGGCGTAAAGCCCTGCTGCAAAGCGTGGAGAAAAAGTATAATCCAGCGAAAGCGTATTACCTGTTTCGTCATTCTCCTGCATCACCATAAAGCCGCCAACATAGGAAACCGGCTTTGCTTCGGCCTTTTCACCGAGTAATAAGCTGCCAGTAAGAATAAAAACAGCAATCAGGGCTTTTGTTTTATTCTTAATATGGTCAAGAATTGGGCAGGCCTGAGCAGAAGTTGCATCACCTGGACATGCCTTTACTAAGCCGGTTAGTACGTTTTTAATTTCCTTGAGCTCAAGGATTTTTATTTCTGCTTCAGCAATTTTGCATTCCGTATGCTTAAGAATTTCCGCGCAAGTACTTTGGTCTGAACTATCCAGTGCCAGCAGCTTACGTATTTCATCCAGTGTAAAATTGAGGGCTTTAGCGCCACGGATAAACCGAATCACCCGCACAGCATCAGGGTGATACAGCCGGTAGCCAGCAGACGAGCGTGATTCTGCCGCAATCAGCTTCATCTTCTCGTAATAGCGCAGTGTATCCGTGGTAATGCCGGTTAATTCTGCCAGTTTTCCAATGGTAAGTGGTTTCATGTTTCCCTCATTTTAGCTTATCCTACACCTTGGAGTATAGTCCAAGGTCAAGAAGTTTTTTAGCAAAATGTGAAAAGATGATTTCTATAGATTGTAAAAGCTATATTGAGGTGCGTTTACTTCGTTTAATCAGCCACATCGATAAGCCCGTGATAGCAAATAATAAAGGCAAGAATCCTGAAAGGAATACTAACACGCGCCATACTATGCCAAGCCCTTGTCCTGCATGAAGGGCGCGTTGCCAGGAAGATATGGTTTCTCCTAAGGAATAGGAACGAGGATCAAATATTTTTATAATTTTACCAGACCACGGATCAACAAATGCTGTAATCGTTGGGATGCCTGGTTTGTAATCGGTTAAAGCAATATTGATACGGTAAGGCTGATCCGGCTTAGATGGCAGCATGATGGAAACCAGTTTACCTTCCTTTACTATAGTGCCTACCGCGTCTATCGCCTGATCTACATTAACAGGTAAACCTCCTTCGATGGGGTTTACACGAATAGATGAGGCCATACTACGCAAATCGTTGCCGGGAAATAATGTTGTAATGGCAGCGCCAAGCGGTTGTGGGAAAGCAAGATAAGTTCCGCTAAAACTCACCGTAATAAATACCAACAGTGACCAGATGCCAACAGAACCATGCAAATCACGGTGAAGGCGAAAACCCTTGGCACCTTGCTTAATGGTAAAGGCTGCACGCCAGTTTCCTTTACGCGGCCACCATATAATGAGTCCGCTAATTCCAAGCGTTAGCATTACAACACCCAGCCATCCTACCACTACACGTCCATCACGTCCGGGAATAAGCAAGTTAGCATGTAATCGTTGGATAGTCCTGAGTGGGCTTGCAGCCTCACCTTTATCAAGTATTGCAAGTGATACAGGGTCGATACGCATCATTATGCTGTTAGCCGGATTACGTTCACCTTTACCCGCAAGTCTTACCGTTGCAGGTTCTCCCTCTTCGGCCCTATACATAGTAGGGAAAAAACCCTTGGGCGCTGTATTCCTAGCAACGGTTAAAATTTCTTCGATAGAATGCGGTTTTCCTTCTGCCAGCTTATAATGCTTAGGCCAAAGTAACTGCTCAATCTCATGCTCAAATACTAAAATACTGCCGGTAATGCCAAGAAGTATCAGCGGGACACATAATGTCAACCCAACCCATAAGTGAATTTTAAATAGTAGTTTGCGCAAGGAAAGCGTCATGCGTGGTTTTTTATCCATATATTTCTATGTGTCTGCCCAGCGGCGTAATAAGTTATGATAAACACCGGTCAGTTGAACAGACGCGCTGTGACTCTGAGCATCCTGGGTGACTTTTTGGATAGCGGTATCTAAATCGAACAACAACGTGCGTTCTCCATCATCACGTACCATACTTTGAATCCAGAAGAAAGAAGCTAAACGCTCACCACGTGTTACCGGAGCAACATGATGCAGGCTGCTTGCCGGATAAAGAATCATATGTCCAGCAGGCAGTTTAATGCGGTGCAACCCGTAGGTATCCTCTACTACCAGCTCGCCGCCGTCATAATCCTGCGGATGGCTGAGGAATAAGGTCGCGGAAAGATCGGTGCGGATACGGTGCGGCGTACCCGATATCTGGCGGATGGCATTATCGATATGCGTTCCAAATGCCTGCCCGTCACGATAACGGTTAAATAACGGCGGAAATACTTTAAGCGGTAATGCCGCCGACATAAATAGCGGATGCCGCTCCAGACGTGCGAGGATGACGTCACCAAGCTGCCGCGCTGCCGGATGGGTTTCCGGCAGCTGCATATTATCCTTGGCTTTGCCGGACTGATGCCCGGCAGTGACTTTGCCATCCACCCACTCCGCTTGCTGAAGAATCTGTCTGAACTCTTCCACTTGCTGACTGGTTAGGACATCCGCGATTTCAAGCAACATGGTTAGAACTTCACACTGGTTGTCAACATTGCTGTACGTCCAGCACCTGGCACAACATGGCTACCATGAACACTCTCATAATAATATTCATCCGCCAGATTGAAGATATTCAGCTGAACATCGACATTCTCTGTGACGTGATAGGCCGCCATGGCATCAAACCGCCAGTAACTCGGGGCTTCAGTGGCATTGGTATTATTGCCATAACGGCTGCCGACATATTGCGTACCACCGCCGATTTGCACATTAATTGGCAACTCATAGGTCGTCCACAGACTAAATGTATGCGGTGGAACGTTGGCAACTTCTTTGCCGATTTCAGCCGGATTGCGAGAAGATTCAATCTTACTATCCAGGAATGTATAGCCGGCAAAGACCTGCCATGCTTTAGTGATTTGACCGGTTGCACCGATTTCAAATCCATCTACTTTCTGCTCGCCTTCAAGCACGGTAATGCTGGTGCTGGATTCTGATGTACGCCCATTGGTTTTTTCGGTACGGAACACGGCACCGGTTACCGCCAGACGCTTATCCAGCAGATCCCATTTCGTGCCGAGCTCATAGCTCCGGCTTTCTTCTGGTTCAAGATTCGCATTGCTTGCGCTCAAAGCCAGCGTTTCTGCTGATGGATTAAATGATGTGCCATAGGCAAGATAGACACTGCCATTTTCGCGCGGTTTATACGTCACCGCACCTTTCCAGCTCAGCATGTTATCAACATTGCTGAAATTCTGGCCAGTCGTCAGGCTGGTATCCGCATCAAATCGATCCCAACGCAGGCCACCTGTGATATCCCATTGCTTGTTTAACGCAATCGTATCAATGGCATAAAGTGCCAATGTATTAGCTTCGGTGTCAGTCGTCGCTCCACGGGTAATTGTTCCAGTAAATGGCTGGTAGGGATTCGGATTCAGCAGGCTTGTGCCTGGTACTGCTGCGAAGGTTTTTGCCGTATTTTCGGATGTTTCCTGACCGATTTCCATACCGCTCACCAGCGTATGGTTCACCGCGCCTGTCGCAAATTTGGCCGTCACATCCAGCTGATTGAGTAACAACGTATCTATACTATCACGTGATTTAGGATTGCGGGTGACTGTATTGGTCAGAAGATTAGGAGTCGCTGCAGGAGTTGCGATAGAGTCACGGTCATAATGACCATAACGTAATTGGTTGCGCAGAGTCAGCGAATCATTAAAATCATGCTCAACTTTTGCTGTGAGCATATCGACCATCACATCTTCATAATCAAGATTTTTTAGACCATAGAAATTCTCCCGATCCACCGGAGCTGGACGGCCATTGACATACGGATGCCCATAATCCGGCAGATTATCTTCAGTTTGGTGCAGATAGCTCAGAGTCACACGTGTTGGCGTACCGAGCCCAAATGCCAGTGATGGCGCTATGGCCCAACGAGAGTTTTCGGCAATATCGCGCCCAGCAACATCGGCATCATGTGCCATTAGGTTTAAGCGTAATGCTGCACCTTGCAAGCCAGGAATTGGCTGATTGACATCGGCAGTGACGCGTTTGGTGTTATCTGTACCAAAACCGAGGCTGGCGCTTTGTGCTGCTTTGAGTGTTGGTGCTTTGCTGACCAGATTAATTGAACCGCCTGTCGAACCACGGCCAGTTTGCGCAGATGATGGGCCTTTAAATACTTCCACCTGCTCCATATTAAACGGATCACGGAAATAACCGCCAATATCACGCATATTATCGACAAATATATCCGTACGTGCATTAAACCCGCGCAGTGTGAGGTTATCGCCATTGGGCGTTCCCCCTTCTCCGGCAGCAAGGCTGATACCGGTGACGTTGCGCAGCACATCACGCAGTGAAGTTGCGGCACGTTCCTGCATTACTTCTTGCGGAATCACAGTGACGGTTTGCGGTGTATCACGCAGCGGTTGGGTAAATTTCGGGGATGATGCGTTTTTTACCGTATAGCCCGTATCCGTGCGGTCGGCCTCTACCACGACAGAGGGCAGCTGCATGGTATTTTCTGCAGTAGCCGTCATTGGCGCCACCACTGCACCGAGAGCCAGCGATGCCAGGCATATACGGTTAAGCGATGTAGTTTCGCGATATAAACGCATCATTGTAGTACTCATGGTTTTTCCTTTAGGAGTTGAAGTTATTTGGGTTCAGTAATAAACCCAACATTGGTGAGGCCAACGCGCTGGGCGGTGGCTAAAACATGGCTGACTTTACCGTAGGCAACCGCATTATCTGCACGCAAATGTAGCGGTTGTTTGGGATTATTGCTTGCCGCCAGTTTCATGCGCTGCTCGAGCACTTCTGGGCTGATGGATTCTTTATCCCAGTAATAATTCCCTCCCGCATCTACAGAAAGTGTGATTGCATCACGATCTTTGACCTCAGTCGCCGTTTCATTTGGTAATTCCAGCTTGACCGCCTGGGTGAGCATCGGCGCAGTGACCAAAAAAATCACCATCAGAACCAGCATCACATCCACCAGCGGGGTGGTATTGATTTCTGCCAGCGGCGCTTGCAGGTCATCACGATCAAATCCGCCTATTGCCATAATTAGCGAGCCCCCTGAACGGTTTTAGTAGTAGTTACCGGCTCATTTATGGAAAGATAGGCGGTCAGTTGCTCGGCAATATGCCGTAAATCCTGTACAACAACGCGGTTTAACCGGACAAATGCATTATAGGCCAGTACGGCAGGAATAGCTGCAAACAGTCCAATAGCTGTAGCGATCAATGCCTCCCCCATAGGGCCAGCCACTACATTGAGATTAGCATTTCCTTCGGCAGATATTTTCATTAACGCACCATAAATACCCCATACCGTGCCAAATAAACCGATAAAAGGAGCAGAACTGCCGATGGAGGCAAGTATGGTAAGCCCCTTATCCAGCTGGGTTCGCACTTTATCCAGCGCCTGTGAAAGGTGTAAAGTCAGCAGGTCAGCGCGAACTGTATTCGCATATTCAGTAGCCTGTACCAGTAGCTGGATACTGCCTGCCGCCTGTGTGATAGGCGTACGTACCGGCCAATCCGCATGGGTCATATAACGCTGGCAGAACTGTTTAAGGAGCGCACGCTCTTTAAACACATTGCAGCCCTTCCAGAGTATTACATACCAGCTAACGACAGACATACCGGCCAGAAGCACGAATACGGCAACCAATACCGGATCACCGGAATCAAATATATGGGATAGGTTCATGATTATTAACTCAGCCTGAATTCAATCGGTACGATGACTGTGGCGGCCACCGTTTCACTACCACGTTTGGCAGGAATAAACCGCCATTGAATGACAGCATCACGCGCTGCTTTATCAAGCACATCTGAACCGCTGGAACGGGCAACGTTCACCGCACTTGCCGATCCATCTGCCGTAACTTTCACTTCCAGCATTACCTTTCCCTCAACTCCCCTACGTTTAGCAGCGTTTGGATAGGCTGGAGAAGGGTTACGCAAGTAAGCAGCATTATACACCGGCTCAGTAACCGCAGCATTCCACTCCGTTGCTTCCGGGCTTTGCACACCGGAAGTGCTCGCAACCGATGCTTTCTCTTTCGGCTGCTGTTTCTTCTCTGCCTTTACTTGTTCTTTCTTAGGCTTGCGCTGTAGTTTTTTCATGCCTTCAGGCTTCTGGGGAATCATTGGTTCCGGCTGAGCATCTGAAGCGACAGCAGCAGACACCATGGCAATCTGGATTACTTGCTGCTGAGGGATAGCGATCGGTGCTGATGGCTGCATTGCCCATGCAGCCAAGCCCGTATGTAGTAAAGTAGCTCCCGCCCAGGCAAAAACATGTGTATTCAGATATTGTGATAAATTACGTTGCATATGATATAGTAAGCGTCGCCCATGTTTATGAGATTGATTCTCATTTTCTCTTATTTTATAACTTAAACACACGTCATCTGTCAATGGCAAATGAGAACTGTTCGCAAATGCTTCTTGCGAATCAACACTTGTCATAGCATTGATTTTGCTTTGCTCACTACTCACTTAAAAGCTCTTGACGCGCGTGTTTCAGAATTTCCCATGCTGCTGAAAGCGCAAGCCATGCTAAGACAGCAGCAACGATAACGTCCGGCCAGACTGTCTGAGAAGCAAATACGCCCGCCGCGGCAATCATAACCGCAATATTGCCAAGCGCATCATTACGGCTGCATAGCCAGACAGAACGTGTATTGCTGTCACCACCGCGATATTTGAACAGCAGCATTGCGCAGCCCACATTTACTGCAAGGGCTATTATACTGACATATGTCATAATGAGCGGTTCTGGTAGCTCCTGCACTACACTGTGATGCAAGGTTTCAAATGCAGTCCATACACCTATCCCACCAAGCGAAAGACCTTTAAAAATTGAGGCTTTTGCTTTCATATGGATAGTTTTACCCAGTACAAACAGACTGATGCCGTAATTTGCTGCATCGGAAAGAAAATCAAGCGAATTGGCAAGTAGCGACACGGAGTGTGCTAACTGGCTGGCTACAATCTGCACCCCAAACATAGTAACATTCGCAATCAGACATATCCAAAGTATCTTACGATACGGCTTGGATATGCCTGATTGTTCATCGCATGAGTGATCCCCGCAAGAAGTACTCATTTGGATGGCATCTCTTGGTGCATCTTATTACAAAGTTCATCCATGTGCTGAACATGCTTCTTATAAGGAAGTACATTCGTTCTCCTGCCGCGTGGAGCTTCTTCTTTACATTCCTGCAAAAGAAGTTCTTTGCGTTGCTCTGGTGTTTTTCCGGCAAGCTTTTCTTCTAATGTTGGCTGTTGCACACAGCCAGTAGCTAGTAAGATAAGTGATAAGCCTGATAAAATATGGGTGATTTTCATTATTTAACTCCATTTGCTGGTGCGTTAGTCATTTCATTGCAGATTTTAGATAGGCGCTGCACATGAGGAACATAGGTCGTGTCATATCCACGAGGGATCTGCATACCTTTATGCCCTTTTGTTGCTTCATCCTTACATTCTGCGCGTAGGATAACTTGACGTTCTGACGGGCTTTTCCCTGCCAGTTTTTCTTCAAGGGTTGGCGCAGGTTGTGAAGCACAAGCGCTAAGTAATAATGCTGCCGTTGCAACAGTTAATCCAATTTTTAGCATAATTTTCTCCTTAGTTTTTAGCTGGTTTGGCTGCATCACTTTTCTCATCATGAGAATGGTTATGATCATCTTTCTTATGCTCATCGCCTTTTTCATGTTTATGATCCTTTTCTGCATGTTCTTTATGCTTTTCAGAACCTTCCTTGTGCTGGCCATCTTTATGGTCATCATGTGCATATGCCTGATGGTTGCCAGCAATGCTGACCAGCGCAAGAAATGCGAATAAAGAGAGTGATTGTAATAGTTTCATATTTTTCCTTTATAGTTGATGGTTTAGAGCTTGAGCGTCTTCTTTAGCAGTCACTTCTTCTGCCAGACGGAAACGCTTATACAGTGCGGGCAGCACCATAAGAGTTAAGACAGTGGCGGTGATCAGGCCGCCAATAACCACTGTTGCCAGTGGTTTCTGCACTTCTGCGCCGCTGCCTGTTGCAATTGCCATCGGCACAAAGCCGAGGCTAGCAACAAGAGCGGTCATCAGGACGGGGCGTAGACGGGTGAGTGCTCCCTGGTGGATAGCATCATCGGGTTTTAACCCGTCACGCACTAACTGGTTGATACTGGAAATCATCACAAGGCCATTGAGTACGGCGATGCCAGAAAGGGCAATAAAGCCTACTGCTGCCGAGATGGAAAACGGCATACCACGCAGCCATAGGGTAAGAATACCGCCGGTCAGAGCAAGCGGCACACCGCTAAATACCAGTAGTGCCTGTTTTACAGACCCCAGAGCAGTAAAGAGTAGCAGAAAGATCATAAAGAAACATGCAGGTACAACTACACCAAGCCGTTGTTTGGCATCTTGCAAATTCTTAAATTGCCCGCCCCATTCCAGCCAGTAACCAGCCGGAAGCTTGACCTTACTATCCATAGCTTCCTGAGCTTCGGTAACAAATGATCCAATGTCACGTCCGCGCACGTTGGCTTGCACGACAATACGGCGTTTCCCGTTTTCACGGCTAATCTGGTTTGGTCCATCCAGCATGAAAAGGGTTGCCACTTCTCTAAGTGGAACATATTGCGGGCGGCTATGCGGCACCGCCTTTTCTTCATCCTCAGTACCGTTTTCATCCGGTAATAAGATAGGTAGATTTTCGATCACGGATAAATCCTGCCGCAGTTTATCGGGGAGGCGCACCATAATATCAAAACGCCTGTCTCCCTGGAAAACAAGCCCCGCTTCCCGGCCTCCAACAGCAATAGTCAGCACGTCAAGCACATCGCTGACATTCAGCCCATAGCGGCTAATGGCTGGCCTATCCAGTTTTACTTCAAGGAAAGGCAGACCGCTGGTTTGCTCCATTTTAGTATCGGCTGCACCTTTTATGCCTTTCAGCACTTGCATAATGCTGGCAGCGGTTTTTTCCATGACCTCAAAATCATCACCATAAACTTTCACTGCCACGTCACTACGAACCCCTGAAATCAGTTCGTTAAAGCGCATCTGGATAGGCTGGGTAAACTCGTAATTATTCCCCGGCACTTTCTTCAGGGCTTCTTCTATGCGGTTAATCAGCTCTGGTTTAGAAAGGCTGGAATCAGGCCATTCATTTTGGGGCTTTAGGATAATGAACGTGTCTGACACATTCGGTGGCATTGGGTCTGCCGCCATTTCTGCTGTTCCGGTTTTGGAAAAAACAAACGCTACTTCTTTAAACTTGCTGACTGCTTTCTCTACACGAAACTGCATATCCTGCGACTCAGAAAGCGAGGTGTTCGGAATACGCATGGCATGCATGGCAATATCCTTTTCATCGAGTGTCGGGATGAATTCCTGTCCCATGGTCGCAAGCAATATCAGAGACAAGACAAATCCTGCTGTTGCCCCCGCAACTACCTTCATCGGATTAGCCAATGAGAAGCTAAGTAACGGCTCATAATGGCTTTTAGCTTTAGCAACAATCCTGCCTTCTTTCTCTTCCACCTTGCCCGTGATGAAAATAGCAATCATCGCAGGCACAAAGGTAAGAGAGAGGATGAAGGCGGCAACCAGCGCGATAATCACGGTGAGTGCCATCGGCTCAAACATTTTCCCTTCAACGCCGGAGAAGGTCAGCAGCGGGATATAGACCATGATAATGATTGCTTGACCGAACACGGAAGGCTGTATCATTTCTTTACTGGCTGCCATCACAGTTTTCAACCGTTCACGTATATCCAAGGTACGCCCCAGCTGATGCTGGCGTTCTGCCAGATGCCTGAGCACATTTTCGGTAATAATCACCGCGCCATCGACAATCAGCCCGAAATCCAGTGCGCCAAGGCTCATGAGGTTTGCGCTGATATTGCCTCTTACCATGCCGGTTGCAGTCATTAGCATAGCAAGCGGGATAACCAGGGCAGTAATAAGCGCTGCGCGGAAGTTCCCCAGTAGGAGGAATAAAATCACGATAACCAGTAATGCACCTTCGGCAAGGTTTTTCTGTACCGTGCCGATAGTCGAATCTACCAGTTTTGTACGGTTCAGTACCGTTTTTGCATGAATGCCCGCTGGAAGTGATTTGGCGATTTCCTGGATTTTCCTATCCACCGCTTTCGACACCGTGCGGCTATTAGCTCCAATGAGCATGAGTGCCGTTCCAACTACCACTTCTTCGCCGTTCTCACTGGCAGAACCGGTACGCAGTTCTTTGCCTATCCCTACGGAAGCAATATCCCGCATGTAAATAGGCACACCGCCACGGGTGGTGACAACAATATTACCGATTTCCTCTCCTGTGCTAATCCGCCCATCAGCACGGACAACATAGGCTTCTCCTTCCTTTTCAATATAACCGGCACCCACGCTCTGGTTATTCTTTTCCAAGACTTCAACAAGCTGGCTAAAGCTTAGCCCTAATGCCACCAGCCTTTCTGGATAGGGCTGCACATGATACTGTTTCACGTAACCGCCTATTGCATCCACACCGGCTACCCCCGGCACTCCTTTCAGCTGTGGACGGATAATCCAGTCCTGCACAGTACGTAAATACGAGGCCAGCTCATAGTCGGCTTTAAGTTTCTGCCCTTCCGGAGTAAGGTAGCTGCCATCACTTTGCCACCCCGGCTCACCGTTCTTCGGTGTAGCCCCTTTGCCTTTTGGATGTTCGTATTCCACCGTCCACATATAGATTTCGCCAAGGCCGGTAGAAATCGCCCCCATGCGTAAATCAGAGCCAGCAGGCAATGATTCCTTAGCTTCCGCCAGCCGTTCATTCACTTGCGCCCGTGCAAAGTAAATATCAACATCATCACTGAAAACAGCGGTCACTTGCGAGAAGCCATTACGGGAAATGGAACGGGTATATTCCAGCCCTGGAATACCGGCGAGTGCTGTTTCCACCGGAAATGTCACCTGCTTTTCGACTTCCATCGGTGAAAGGGCAGCAGCAACCGTATTGATTTGCACCTGGTTGTTGGTAATATCCGGCACGGCATCAATAGGGAGATTCTTAAGCGAGTATATCCCAACGGCTGCTATAGCTGCTGTCAGCAATGCAATCAAATATCTGTGGCGCAGCGAGAATTGTAAAATACGTTCTATCATTGCTGTTTCCTATTCAAATTTCTTATCTCCGCAGCTTTCAGCGACCATCTGCGCAATGCCACAAGTGACCACACGGCTTCCACTACTCCAAACGGCCATGCACCTTGCAAAAATCCGTAAGCCGAGCCCAACGCACACGCCACTGCAAATGCCAGGATAAACCAGTGGCTACGCTCCTCCATGGCATAACAGACAAGCATGGAAGTGACCGCAAATAGCCCAAAAATTGTAAGCGTATCCATATCGCCTCTTAGTGTTCGTGTTCTGCGCCAGCTTTGCCAATATCGGCCTTAATCTGGAAGCTTTTTTCCGTGACATAGGTTTCACCGGCCTTTAGACCAGCTTTAACCTCTGTCCATGTTTTATCGCCGACTCCAATAGTGACGGGGCGCATTTCATAACGCTGCCCTTCCTGTACGAACACCACCGTTTTCCCTTCCATCCGCTGAATGGCAGAGCTTTTAACTGCCAGAGCCACCTGCTGCTGGCTAACAACCGCATCACCACGCACCGTCATGCCCGCCCGCCACACCTTGTCCGGATTCGGCAGCGTCACCCGCGCCACAACGGTTTGGCTGGAGGTTTCAGCTACAGGAAGCAATGTAGTAATCGGTGCTTCGCCGGTATGTTCGCCCTCAAAGCTGGTAATTTCTACCTTTTGCCCTACCTGAACATGGTCAATATCGCGTGGGAAAATATGAAATTCCGCCCATACATCGGCAACATTGGTAATGGTGAACATCGGTGTTTCCGCTGCTACATCCCCCACATTGGTATTTCTTGCCAGCACCACACCGCTAATCGGGGACTTTACAGGGTATACCTGCAAGCTATCATTGCTCTCAACCATCGCCAGCACTTCACCACTGTTAACATTGTCACCTGGGCTTTTTTTCACTTCCCGTACAATGCCGGGAAAACGGGCTTTTACCTGGGCGGTCGTATTTTGATTTAGGGTAATACGGCCTGAGAGCGTCACGGTTTCGCGGATGGTAGCTCCACCAACCTGTGCCGTTTTAATACCTGCTTCGTCTGCAGATTCTTTGGTTATCTCGGTGCTGTCGCTATGTTCCTCTTCACCTGCACCATGTTCATGACCATGTCCTGCTTTTTCTTCGCTATGCTTTTCCTCTTTGTCGTGAGCATGATCATCATGCCCATGCTCTTTCTCTTTTTCATCATGTCCATGGCCTTCTTCCTCATGGCTATGACCATGATTATCTTTAGCCGCATCCTCATGCTTAGACCCACGTAGTGCATAGGCACCGCCAGCCAGGGCAAGAATAAGCAGGGCTATAATCAGTTTTCGTTTAGTTGCCATGTGACTCCTCGTTTTCTTTAAGGCCAGGAAGATGCTTTGCCGTGAGGCGATCTACTTCTGCCGTTTTGATATGATAATCTTTTAGGGCAGTGTTATATTGCTGCCGTGCTTCAAATAAGGTGCGCTGTGCATCCAGCACTTCCAGATAGGGGAATTTACCCGCACGGTAACCTTGCCGCGCCAGTGAAAATGCCTTGCCAGCCGCTGGAAGGATAGACTCCTTTAAGCTGGTAGCCTGCTGGTAGGTAGTTTCAAGCTCCTGCTGGCTACGGACAAGCTCATTGCTAAGTGCCAATTCTGCAATCCGCTTATCCTGCTCGGTTTTATTTACTTCATGCCGTGCCTTGGCAATATTGCCCTGGTTACGATTTAACACCGGTATTGGCAGAGAAACACCGGCGACAAATGCCTGGTCACTGTTTTCCCTGAAATCTCGAACACCTACACTCACCGTAGGGTTAGGAATGCCACTCGCTTTTTCCAGGCTGTATAACGCCTTGCTCCGGGAAAGCTCTGCCTCCAACCGCATAAAATCGGGGTTTTGTTTGAGCTTTGCTTCACTATCCTGCAGTTGGGGCTTTGCAATAGCAAGAAACGCACCGGAATCAAGTTCGTAATTACCCGATGCCATGCCCCATAAAGCAGAGAGGTTCCTACGGGCGGTAGCATATTCGCTTCTGGCTCTGCTTGCCGCGATCTTGCTGGTAGATAAGGCTACACCTGCTTTGCTTTTCTGAATTAATGGGTCAGCCGCAGCATTCACTCGTTCAGTAACGTTTTCCATCACTTCCCCGGCCAACTTTTCCTGTTCTTCCGCCAGTTTTACATTTTCTTTAGCCGCAACCGCTTCATGATAGGCAATCGTCACGTCGCGGATAATATTCAGGCGGGTAGCAGTGTACTCGTAATTCGCAATATCATAGCCACGGCTGGCAGCCTGCACACGGGAGGAGCGTTTACCACCAATCTCAAGCTGCTGCGACACACCAACAGTAATTTCTGCTGAATCAAATCCTTTATACTGCCCGCGACCGGCAATATTTTCCGCTTCTACGGATAATTCAGGGTTTGGAAGTAAACCGGCCTGACGGCGTTCACCTTTACTTGCCATCAATGCGGAGCCAGATGCTTTAATGCGCGGCGATTCACCAAGCGCACGGGCAATAGCATCATTTAAAGAAACAACCTGAGCTTTTTGCTCGGCCTCTTTGGCATAAACAGAATGGGTACATAGCAGCATGGCAGCTGCAAAAACTGCGAAACAGTAGCGCATGGAAACACTCACGCAAACGTTAAACATCCAGCAAAAACGCGAAGCAGCAGCTACGGCGCAATACTGGCAAGAAACATTAGATGGTGTTTATGCAGAGGGTGGTTCTAGCAGGGGACTTGTGATGATAGAAGGGAAACGAGCGTAATGAGAAACCGTAAATGTGGACTTTACAGCGATTAATTCTAGGAAAACCTCTTTTGGTATAAACCTGTCAGCCTGACTATGCTGATGGCAACAATCGGCACATTTCTTCATTTTACTATCAGAATCATGCGATTTTTTACTGTCAGAAGTCTGATGGGTAGCCGAATCTTTTACCTCACACGCGTTAGCAAAAACGGGTGTTACGAGGAAAGAAAATATTACAATGAGGGCTACACAAAACTTCTTCATACGGAAAACGTTAACAGGTGCCGATAAAAAAAGCAATGTTTTTTAATTGTTGCAACTAAAGTACTTGACGGATATTCGATCTAATCATAAACCGCACCTTATATGCTTGCTGCTCCGGCACCCAGATTATTGGGTCGTCCTCTATCTGAAAATAGGCTTTAAGCTTATCCGACAGCAACTGCTTCTGCTTCTTCAAACTATTATGCGAACCATGCGTCTGCACTGTGAGCATGCCATCATGCTGTGCTAGAATCCTGAGCAGTGCCCATGCCATCGTTTCCTTCTTGGTGGAGGAGTTCTGGTTATACATGCCTGGAATATGCAGACGGTCGATAGTGACGGTATCCATAGTGCTGTACTTCACGTCAATCACATCGCTGGCCTGGAAGGTGATGATGAGTTTCTCCCATCTGGCAGCTGGCGGTATCGAGAAATGGCTCGTTGCCTTATTTGCCTCATCCGGCATCAGGGTATCCTTGAAACTGGCCAGCAATTGCTCCGGAGGCTGGCTGCCTGATACCAGTTCCTCCTGATTCCATACCGTCATCTCATCGAGCGTCATGAATCGTGCTTTGATCCGTGCCAGCATGTCTTCCATGGCCAGGGTGATAAACTGACGGGTTGGGACAATCAGGATAAATGGCTGGCGTATGATACCGAACAAGCCGTTTGCAGTGTGCTGCAGATCAGCCTGTTCTGTTGTGATAGTCAGGAATATGGGGCAGCGGTGACCGGCGGCAGGATGATAGTCTCCTACCTGCCATGTCTGGGAAAGGCCGGAGATTTCTGCGAAGCCGTGGGGGATGCCAAGTATTCTGGCAATCACTTCTGTCACTTTGCGCTGATCCAGTTCATAGACGATAATATCTTCTGGGTTTAAGCGAAGTGTATTGCACAGCCGTGCCTGATCACCGCACACAGCAAGGATTCCTTTCTTTGTGCTGATAATATGGCGGGGACATCCTTCTCCGCCTGGACTGGGGCACGCGTAGCATAATGCTTTTTTATCAGTAGGGCGAAGCAATGGCCTGAGCAGAGGAAACTGGTCCCTCGCTGCCATCTGCCATTCTGATAATGTTGCATTCAAGCTGAATATTTTTTCACACGTGCTCCATAATTTGTTCAGATTCCCTTGCATCGCCATCTGCCATTAATGTTAAGAAGCCTCGCTTCATGAACCATTCTTCTACCAGTTCCCTATCTGCCTCTCTTTCATATACAGCAACCAGCGGTGGGCGGATCTGCACGGTGCGTGGCCGTTGCATAGTGCCGAATTTTATCATAAACGTTGCTGAAGAAAGAGTGACATTATCAGGAATTTCTTTGTTTCTTGCTTTCATGGAAGCAAGGTAATTCTTGGATTTGCGTATTTCGATCTCACCAAATGGCCCACCCCAGTAATACTGAAGCTCGATCAGGCTTACCTCCTGTATACCCTCTGCATCCGAGCATACCAGTGATGCCATCCCATCCGTGCGCAGCGGCTCAAGCCTATACCGGTAATGACGTCCGCAACAGCACATCGTCTTCTTGTCAGAAGGAGCTGGTTTGAAGAATGTAGGATTATCATCCGGTACGATACGCATATTGGCCTCCTTATGATTACATCTGCTTCAGTCCACGTGTTCCGATTACTTTACCGATGATTTTCAAATCATCCTCCGGCCTCACAATGATAGGCTGGTACATGCTGTTCTCTGGCCTGAGTTCAATCAGGTCATCCTGTATTCTTAGACGCTTAACAGTTGCTTCATCGTTAATAAGCGCAGCAACAATATCTCCTGATTCTGCAATAGGCTGCTGCCTGACAATCACTAGATCGCCTCCTGCGATACCAGCATCAATCATGCTGTCCCCCTGTACTTTCAAGGCAAAACACTTCCCTCGTGCAACACTCGCCTCCACCAGTATTTCTCCACATATATTTTCCATGGCCAGAATTGGTATTCCTGCCGCAATAGTGCCTAAAATCGGCAATGGCACCAGATTACCTGACGGGACGGCTATATATTTGATAACCTCCAGCGAACGCGCCTTATGCGGAGTTCGCTTGAGGTAACCCTTGCGGATCAAGTTTTCGATCACATCCTGTACGCTAGCACCACGAATCTCCAGAATATCCGCAAGCTCCTGTACGGTAGGCGCATAACCGCTGCTATTTTTGAATGCGCATATCGCTTTCAGCAGATTGGTCTGGCTTTCGGTAAGCTCCTTTGTCGGCTTGGGTCCTGGTTTTTTCTTTTCTGTGGCTAACACCGCTTTTCTTGCACCTCGCTATAATATACCTGATGAATATTAGGTTGGTTGATAAAGGCTATAAAAATTACATCTTTTTGTCTAGTGCTTTTATTATGATGATAACAATTTTCTTCTAAGCAAGCGTAGCAGAGACCGTTAGCGCCTACAATTGAAACGTAGCTATAAAGTAAATATTTCAAGCACTTGTTGATTTTTTATATAAAAACAATTTATTTATTTTTCTCAGTTACCGGACAAAAATGGCTCCATGCGAGTAGATATCCCTATGTAGGTCAGAATGATCAGAAGGAGGGAGGCATGGACACCAAAATTCATCCGGAATTGATGAATCCAGCAGAACGGCTGGATGAAATAGCCCTTATATTGAGTCAAGGCTTTTTTCGCCAGCAGGAGCGAATAAAGTCGGCAGATTCCCGTGAATATAGAGACAATTCTCTGGACTTGCTCGCCAGGAAGAGCGTTTATAATAAAACCATTGAATAACAATAGGTTATATTATGAACGACACAGTTATTTCCCAAATATCAGCCCTGCATAGCAAATCCGGCTCAGAATTGAAGGATTTATGGCAGGAATTATACCAATCCACCCCACCATCTTATAATAAGCTATTTCTTATCAAGCGTCTGGCATACCGCATCCAGGAACTGGCATTCGGCGGCATGACGAAAAAGATGGAAGAAAAACTCATCAACTATACGGAAGACACTAAACACAGCCGGAGTAAGACTCTCAAGCCGGTTACCGGCACCAGACTGCTGCGTATATATCAGGGCATTGAGCACCAGGTCACGGTGCTTGCTGACGGCTTTGAGTATCAGGGGCAGAAATATAAAAGCCTGTCGGTAATCGCCAGGAAGATTGCAGGTGGCACCAGATGGTCAGGGCCGGCATTTTTCGGATTAAAACGTAGAGCAGGAGGAAAAAATCATGACTGATACCCCGCGCCGTAAAATACGCTGCGCCATTTACACCCGCAAGTCCACGGAAGAAGGACTAGAGATGGAATTCAACTCGCTCGATGCACAGCGCGAATCTGGAGAAGCCTATATTGCCTCACAAAAACAGGAGGGATGGATTGCAGTCAACGATCATTATGATGACGGCGGCTTTACCGGTGCCAATACTGACCGGCCAGCCCTGAAACGGTTACTGCGCGATGTGCAGGCGGGCATGGTCGACATTGTGGTGGTATATAAGGTGGATCGCCTGTCACGCTCACTGGCGGATTTTGCACGTATGGTTGAGGTATTTGACCAGCATAATGTTGCCTTCGTATCAGTGACGCAGCAGTTTAATTCCACTACTCCGATGGGACGGTTGACCCTGAATATCCTGTTCAGTTTTGCTCAGTTCGAACGTGAGGTGATTGGTGAACGGATCAGGGATAAAATCGCTGCCTCAAAGAAAAAAGGCATGTGGATGGGCGGTGTGCCGCCGCTCGGCTATGAATGTGCCGATAGAAAACTGGTTATCAATGAAAGTGACGCAGCACAGGTCAGGCATATTTTTAACCGTTTTATTGAACTTGGTTCCATTACCGAACTAGTGATAGAGCTACAGGAGCAAGGCTATCATACTAAAAGCTATACCAGCAAAGCGGGCCGTCTGAGCCGAGGCAACATCATGGATAAAGGTTATCTCTACAAGATGCTCCAGAACCGCGCATATATAGGTGAAATCGTTCATAAGGATAAATGTTATCCTGGTCTGCATTCCGCTATTATTGATCAGGAAACATGGGACAAAGCACATGCCGTATTCAAGGAAAGCCCGTTCATGCGGGCTGGGAAGAACAGAACCAAAACTCCAGCTCTGCTGCAGGGGATCGTGTTCTGCGGCAGTTGTGGCTTCGCCATGGTGCCAGTCCATACCCGCAAAGCAAGCGGTAAGCTCTACCGCTATTACAAGGCCAACCTCAAGCTCAGGAATATATGTGAGAGCTGCAAGTCCGGCAGTGTCGCCGCCGGTGAGCTGGAAGATATTGTCATCCGGCATATAAAGGGCGTATTTGCCACACCAGAAATTCTTATCCGTACCTGGAAACAAGTTAGAAGCACTAGTAGCGACTTTACGGAAACGGAGGTGAATATTGCCCTGACGCAATTTCATGTACTGTGGAATGAATTATTTCCTACCGAGCAGGCACGGATTCTCCGGCTGCTGATTGAGCGCGTTACAATCAAATCCCACAATATTGATGTTAAACTGCGTACTGATGGCCTTGGCAGTCTGGTACGTGAATTACAGGCAGGTTAATCAGGAGGTTTTCATGCAGGCAGAGATACAACATGACGGAAAAACAGTCACCCTCTCCATTCCCATGCAGATCAAACGCCCCCACGGCAGACGCATGATTATCTTGCCGGAAGGGAGTGATACGTGGTTGCCACCGGAAGAACTTAAGGTCGATGATACTTTGATCAAGGCATTCGCTAGAGCATACCGCTGGAAACGCCTGCTTGAGCAAGGCCAGTACAATAATATCAATGATCTTGCGGAAGGAGAAAAAATAAACGAATCCTATTGCTCACGGATTTTCCGGCTTACCATGGTGTCACCGGATATTGTGGCTGCGATCCTGGACGGCAGGCAACCGAAAGGGCTGCTGCTGTCGGATTTTATGAAACCATTTCCGGAATTGTGGACGGAGCAGCGGAAGTTGTGGGGTTTATAACGTAAAGGTTTTTTATAATTATGCTGTAGCAATGACTATGAGAATACAATATTATTCAGGAATCAAATAATTGTATTCTTATTGCTTTTTTATGACCTGTAATATCCAATTTCCTGGCAAGTGGATTGATGCTTCAAAACTGGAAGACACACTGAATGCTGCTAATCCTCACACGAGCCAAGACAACGATATAGTCCTTACTTTTCCTACAGGTTGCAACATTATGGTTGATGCAGCAGTACGATTGCTTTCTTTTGTTAATCAATTAGATGGGTGCACAAAAAGAGTAAAACTTGTTTTCGAAGCTGGTTATGATGGAACTATGGGATATTTGGATCGCCTTGGTTTCTTTTCCCATCTTTCACCAAGAGTTGTAACAAATCCAGAGAGACCAGAAATTTCTGCTGCAGAAATTTTCTCGGGAGAGAATAATGGGCTGGTTGAGATTGGAGCAATTAGTCGACATACCCGCGATGACACGTTGCCGCGCCGGTTAACAAACGCGCTTATGCTGGCATGCGCTCATCGCGATGATGCAAATGAGCTAAAAGGGGCAATCTTAACAATCCTAAAAGAGTTAATTGATAATATTTTTTCGCATAGTGAAACAGAGCTACCTGGCTTTGCCGCCCTACAGTTCTATCCTGGCGGAAAAAACATAAAAATTGCTGTTTCTGATAGTGGCAAGGGATTGCTAAGCACATTACGTCCATCATTAGCAGTTGAATCCCCAACTCTTGCAAACTTATCTGATACTGATTTATTAGTAGAAGTATTCCGGCAAGGGTTATCAAGGCATGGAAAAGATAGGGGGTGTGGATTAAAAGGGTGCGCTGATAAGGCTATTAAGTTTAACGCTGAGCTGGATGTACGATTATTTAACTCACGAGTATGGCTTAAACCGGGTCGCGCAGGATTTATTCCCAATAGAGCATATTGTTATAATAATCTTCCCTGGATATGGGGAACACATATATGCTTTACCTTTTCCCTTGACTAACATAAAAAATCTGGTTAAATGGATTAAATGAACGAGAATTTGATAAAACTTTATGACTTTATGCAAAGCAATGATGGATGGGGACGTGAACAAGGGCGAACTGTTTATCAAGAGCTACTTAAATTCATAGAACAAAAATCTGGAATAATAGTATTTAAAGTGTCTGTTGCAGGCGTTGAACACATTGATATTTCTTTTGCTTCAGAAACAATAGTGGCACTAGCTTATCGTTTTAAGGGAAATAAGGGATTTTATTTCATTGACCTTGTAGATCAGGATATGAAAGAAAATTGGGATGCGGCAGCAGAACGCAAGAAAATTCCCTTAATGATGTGGAACAACGATCATATAGAATGCATTGGATTACAATATAGCAGCGGAAATGCAGATGCATTTCAGTTTGCAGTTAAGAAAACACAATGCAAGGCCACAGAATACGCTACAGCTACAGGAATAAGTATAGCCAATGCAAGTACAAAATTTAAACAATTATGGGATCAGGGGTTTTTATTGCGCCGCACGGATCATGCTGAGTCAGGAGGGCTGGAATATGTTTATCAAATAATAAAATAAAAAAATTTCACCTCTCATTAATCTGGTTAATTTAACGAGAGGTTGCAAATAGAAAAATATAAATAACTAATGGTTTTATAATGAAAATAAACAAGAAGCGCATACGTAATATTGATTGCTATCTCTCTTCTATAGAGGATAACACAATCTTTAGAGTTGTATTTGATCTTAATGGCCATGATGCAGCTCAAATACTTGCCAAAGTAGGCTTTGCTTTACCGACAGCAACCGGGGATACAATACTCCCCACCCCCAAAGGTCCTGTCTCCCGCTTTAATGCTGATGGAAAATGGAATATCGACCGTGATTTGCCTAAGGAAGAACGATACATCCGTACCGTGAAATGGCAATGGAAACAATGGTGTGGGCGTGATGAGTTTGAGCAGAAGGAGGAAGAGAAAGATATTTATCGGGACTGCTATCAGCGTGAATTTGTTCCTCCTCCTGCAATAGAGCTCACTTATATAGAGCATGATGGAAGGCGGCTTATTATATCACCTGTCTGCACCAAACTCCCAGAAAACAGCGATAATATCCGCCACATCATCAATCTCTTTCTGGAACTGTTTGATGAGTGCGAATTAGTCCATGATGATCTTACTCCTTTTGTTAAAATGAATGTGCGCAGACTCAATTGGCGCCCGCTTCCTCCTGGTGAATACCCATGGGACCAGCTTGAAGGTCACTTGCTTAATACGCTTAACCGCACCTCTAAGAATATGCAGGAACTTATCATAGACAGGCAGAAAACTATTTGTGGATTTGATCCTGTTACCTGCTATATCGGATTGGGGGGCTTCTCAGATTACATTGCTTATGTTTTTGAGAAAATCGATTTAGTGGTACTGGAAAGCATCCGCAAGGACAATGCGATTTATGTATTTGGAAGAAACTGGCAAGAATTTGCCAAACTGTCAAAGGCTGAGGTTCTTAGCAACAACCATCATCAGGCACGTATTATTCATGCTAAAGGATGGAAGACTAAGGTAGCTGAGTTATTAAGTAATTAGCCGCCTCTTTACGAGACGGCCAATAAGGAAAATGAGAAGCCCACCTTCCTGTAGTCGCATGCGGTTGATAGTGGATTTTCCTTCTTTTTACAAGTGAAACCTGCCGGGTACCTGTAATGGGGACGCTTCTATACCTGGCATGCCATAAGGAGTAAAATCATGGCAAATAAGAACGGTACTTATAAACCGGGGCAAATTGCTCCGCGATCTGGTCAGTATAATGTTGTTGGGCCGCGTGGTGGCGACCTTGATCGGGAAGTCACAGTGACAAGGGGAGAACCTTTTCCTCCGACTCAAAAACCTGGACAGCGTTATGACCTAACTGACCCTACTAAACATAAGTAGCCTAAACTAAAAGGGTGGAAAGCGTTTCCACCCTTTTTATTTTCTTTTTGATTGCGTTCCTACTATATGTGCCTTCTCTGCCCACCGCACCAACGCCTCCCCATCCTCCATCACCTCCAGCGGCACCTGCCAATAAGACATGCTCACTCTTTTCCCTTTAGCCTCATAGGAAAACGGCTCAGAACCATGTGCTTGATAATCAGCACGGTTACTGTCATTCACCTTAAAATACAATAGATCATCAGCAATAATGGCGAAGATAACCCCGTTCCGGTACAGGCTGTGTCCACCAAACATGGCGCGGCACGTTACCTCCCCAAAAGGAGCGAGCAAGTCCAGCACATAATCACAATATTCTTGCGTATTCATGCTGACTGCTTCCTTTTTACCATCCACAATACCAGATCATCATCCAGGCACACATTTTCTCCTGCCGGTACTGTCTGATGCCCATAAGTAACGCCATGGCCATCGGGAATATATCCCCTCTTTACGTAAATCCGCTGGGCTGAACCATAATCGGCATACAGGCCAACTGCCAGGCCTACGGTGCCGGAGCGTTCGTATGCAGCCTGCTCCGCAATATCCAGAAAGGCATTGCCGGCACCTTGTTTCCGATATGCTGGCAACACATTTAGGTCCTTGATTTCGGGGATGTCATGTTCCCTAAAGAACGGATATTCAGACTGCCATTTCAAGGTGATGTAGCCCAGGATGTTTTTTCCGTTATAGCCCACCCATACCAATCTCTCCACCAATTGCTGCTCCTGCAGATACTGCTCAAATATAGATACAGGCTTTGACCAGCCACACTCCGCAAATGCGGTCACCAGAACAGGAATATCATCCTGGCATAGCCTTCTATATTCATTTTTTGCCATCCGACTGCGTGCCATAATCTTCTTCCTCAACTATCCGACCAATGCTCTCCGGTGAAATTTCACCGCTTTATTATTCGCTTAGCAGAAATTTTTTCAAACTTTTTTATCTATGGAAACCCCAGCACCGTCAAGGCACATTTCTGCCTTGCTGATCAATATTGCTCATTTTTTCCGGTGAACCGGTGAAATTTCGCCATGTGCTTTTGTACAGGCTCCACACGGATCGCCTGCTTACCAAAGCAAAGGCACGAAAATGAGATCAACCAATCGCTACCCTGGCATTGAACATTATGCCGTCATAAAAATCCGCTTCCATGCACGCATGCTTATCCGGCAGCCCTGTTTCGCATGCATGGAAATCGAAGACATCGAGCAGGAACTGATGCTCGATTACCTGCAGCGCATCCATTCCTTCAATCCAGAAAAATCCACCAGAAACGGCTTTATAGCACAGATCGTTGAAAAACGCTCCTTTCTTCTCGTCAGGGATGTGCGGAGAAAAAAGCGGCGTGTCTTTGGCTCGTATGAACCCTGGATTGACGATGACGCCAGTATTACCGCCATCACCCAGCAGGAAGGTTTCCTGTCATGGGAAGAGCATGCTGCATTGTGTCTCGATCTGCAGAGGGCAATGTCCAAGCTTTCTGATTCCCTCCAGAAACTGTGCGATCACCTGAAAGAAAAGACCGTCACTGAATTATGCAACGACACCCATTGCTGCAGAAGCGGAAAATATGAAGCGATTCAGAAGATACGGCAGTCCTTCGCCAAGGATGGCCTCAAACAATATTTGTGAACCCGTACCGGACAGTTTTGCTTCTCAGCGAGTAGTTATCCTTTTGAGCGCAGAACGCTACCCCGAACAACTCTAACCATAAAGGAAAATAGCCATGAAACGCCTTACTATTGATGAAATTCTCAAAATGCCCATTGGTAAAGTTGCCTCACTTGATCCTGAGCATTTGTACCACGCCCAGCTGGAGGCTGCAGACGAACTGCGCCGTGCCAAAATGCTGAAAGAATGGCTGGATAGCGCCGTTGCCATGAAGTACGAGAAAATTTCTACTTCCCTGCGCAATCAGCTCGGTAAAACCTCCGGCACCATCCATTTCAATGACGGCGACTATGTCATTACTCATGACGTACCCAAAAAGCCGGAATGGGATCAGGCACTGCTGAAAACCACCCTCAAGAAGATCGAGGCACGGGGTGATGATCCGGATGAATTCGTGGATGTCACCTACAGGGTGTCGGAACGGAGCTATGCCGCATGGCCGAACTCTATCCGTGCCTTATTTGAACCGGCACGCATCCTGAAGCTCGGCAAGCCTGTTTTCACCATAAAAACACAGGAGGTCGCATAATGTCTGGACTTCCTATTATTACTGCCGACCAGCGTCTGGCAGAAAAGCGTGGCATCAAGGGCTGTATTTTTGGGAAAAGCGGTATCGGTAAAACATCGCTACTCTGGACACTTGATGCGAAGAAAACCCTGTTCTTTGATCTGGAGGCAGGTGATCTGGCTATCGAAGGCTGGAAAGGTGATGCCATTCGCCCTCGTACATGGAGCGAATGCCGTGATTTTGCTGTGTTCATTGGCGGTCCTAATCCTGCCCTCCGTGATGATCAGCCTTACAGCAAGGCGCATTATGATGCTGTCTGCCAGAATTTTGGTGATCCGGCTGCGCTGGAGAAATACGAGACGGTGTTTGTGGACTCTATTACGGTAGCTGGCCGCCTCTGTTTTCAATGGTGCAAAGGCCAGCCGCAAGCATTCAGCGAAAAAACAGGTAAACCTGACAGCCGTGGTGCTTACGGGCTGCATGGGCAGGAGATGATCGCATGGCTCACGCATCTCCAGCACACACGGGGCAAGAATATCTGGTTTGTCGGCATCCTGGACGAAAAGACAGATGACTTCAACCGGAAGGTCTTCACTCCTCAGATTGATGGTAGCAAAACGGGGCTGGAACTGCCTGGTATTGTTGACCAGGTCGTCACCATGACCGAGATGCAGGCCGATGACGGCACATTCTTCCGTGCTTTCATCAACCATACGCTTAATCCCTACGGTTATCCCGCCAAAGACCGGAGTGGCCGTCTGGAAATGATGGAAGAGCCACATCTCGGCAGACTCATGCAGAAGATCAGCGGTCCTGTCAAACCCGCTGCTGAACGCCTGACTTTCACCCACCCAGAACCCACCACTAACACATCACAAGGAGAATCCAAATGAGCTGGAATGACTTTAACTCGGCCAAAGATCAAACTGCAGAACCTATCCCTGTCGGCACTCTGGTAAAAGTGCGTATAACCATCAAGCCAGGAGGCCATGATGATGCCGCGCAGGGCTGGACTGGTGGGTATGCTACCCGTAACAACGATTCCGGTGCGGTTTACCTGAATGCTGAATTCGTAGTGCTTGAAGGCCAGTATGCTAAACGGAAGGTCTGGAACAATATCGGCCTCCATAGCAATAACAGTCCTGTCTATGCAGAGATGGGGCGGTCATTCATTAAGGCAATACTCAATTCTGCACGCAATATCAACCCAAAGGATAATTCACCACAGGCACAGGCGGCACGGCGTATTAATGGCCTTGCTGACCTGGACGGCCTGACCTTTATCGGGCGTATCAGCATGGGCACTGATAAATCCGGCAATCCCAAGAATGAGATCACAGTCGCTATTACTCCTGACCATAAGGAATATGCCGCTTTAATGGGCACCGTTGCAGTCCATGCTCCGGCAGCAGCACCAGCTACTGCTCCTCATTCTTCAGGCCGTCCTAATTGGGCGCAGTAGGAGGATATCATGCTGCTCAGACCCAGACAGAAAGAATTTGTCGAACGCAGTGTTGCCGCGCTCCACCAGCATGGCAACACGCTCGGCGTGGCTCCAACTGGCGCCGGAAAGACCATCATGCTTTCCGGTGTTGTTGGGGAAATGCTGGCAGATATTGATGCCAAGGCATGCATCCTTGCTCACCGTGATGAATTGACCCAGCAGAATTCCCTGAAATTCAAGCGGGTCAATCCATCAATCAGCACGTCTATTGTCAATGCTGAGCATAAATCCTGGAAAGGTCGTGCCACGTTTGCAATGGTACAGACGCTGGCACGGGACGCCAACCTGAATGATATGCCGTATCTTGATCTGCTGGTAGTGGATGAAGCCCACCATATCACGGCTGGCAGCTACACGCGCATCATCGACAAGGCTATGTCGTATAATCCTCGACTGAAGATTTACGGTGTGACCGCTACCCCGAATCGTGGCGATAAAAAGCTGCTGCGCAAGGTGTTCTCCAATGTGGCAGATCAGATCAGGATCGGAGAACTGATTGCCTCCGGCCATCTGGTGCCGCCACGCACTTACGTCATTGATGTAGGAACGCAAGAAAAGCTGCAGAACGTCAAGCGTGTTGCTGATGATTTCGATATGGCTGAAGTGGAATCGGTGATGAATACATCTCCGGTGAACAGTGCCGTCATCAAGCATTGGAAGGAAAAAGCCGGAGATCGCAGGACTGTCGTGTTCTGCTCCACTCTGCGCCATGCCAGGGATGTCACTGGTGCCTTTATTGCTGCTGGTGTTTCCACTGTACTGGTGCATGGCGAATTATCGACTGAAGAACGCAGACGTGCCCTGAACGCCTATGAGTCAGACGAAGCACAGGTTATCGTCAATGTGGCGGTACTCACCGAGGGTTGGGATTACCAGCCAACCTCATGCGTAATACTGCTCCGCCCAAGTTCTTTTAAATCGACCATGATCCAGATGATCGGTCGGGGCTTGCGTACTATTGATCCTGCTGAGTTCCCTGACATTGTCAAAATTGATTGCATCGTGCTGGATTTCGGCACATCCACCATAATACACCGTTCACTGGAACAGGATATCAATTTTGAATGCCATGAGCGATCCGGTGACAAACCAACAATATTCTGCCCTGAATGTAACGGAATAATCCCTGCACGGTCGAGAGAATGCCCGCTTTGTGGCACCGGAATTACACCTCCACCAGAATCAGACAAAGAAATCACCGAACTCAGTGATTTTGTCATGTGTGAGATCGACCTGCTCAAGCGATCCTCTTTCCGCTGGTGTGATCTGTTCGGTGACGATGCTGCCCTGATTGCCAATGGGTTTAATGCATGGGCTGGCATCTTTTTCCTTGCTGGCAGATGGCATGCCCTCGGCGGCGGCAGAGGACTCACTACCAGGCTGCTTTCTATGGGGGATCGCACGATATGCCTCGCTGCCGCCGATGACTGGCTGAATATCTACGAAAGTGAAGATACCGCCCATAAAACCAAACGCTGGCTGACACTTCCTGCTACCGACAAGCAGCTTTCTCTGCTGCCTTATGAGTACCGCTCGGATTATGGCCTGAACCGCTATCAGGCATCGGCACTGCTGACCTTCCAGTTTAACCGCAAAGCAATCCGTGGGCTGGTGTTTGAAGCCACCCAGGAAATGGAGCTGTCATGACCGATCCCACCCCTGATGAACTTGCAGCCATGGTAAATGCCCTGAAACCACTTGGTGAATATGTCGCCAGCATTGGTATGGACAGGCCGCTTTCATCTTACTCCAAACAGGAAGTGCTGACACTGATTGAGATCGTTGTCACTGCCTATCACGCCCATTTTCAAAATAGTACGGAGGTGCCGTTCTGATGCTTGACTTTAACCACCGCATTACACCCGCTCAAAAAATCATAGGGCTCATTGATGATGCACTGATTGCAGAGAAAGAGCAGGATGAGCATAGAAAATATCTCGGAGCTTCTCTCATTGGCGAATCATGCCTGCGCAAGATTCAGTACCAGTATTTCAATGCAGAACGTGACAGCGACAAACCACACAAGGCAGAAAACCTTCGTATCTGCCAGCGAGGTCATTTACTGGAGCCAGTAATGGCAGACTGGCTACGGCTGGCTGGTTTTGAGCTGCAGACGCAGGATCAGGATGGCGGGCAGTTCGAATTTTCTCTGGCTGGTGGAAAAATCAAAGGGCATGCCGATGGCAAGATCATCAGTGGACCGGACGGATTTTCTTACCCCATGCTCTGGGAAAATAAGGCTCTTGGTAATAAATCGTGGAAAGAACTGGAAAAGAAAAAGCTGGCAATTGCCAAGCCAATCTATGCCGCCCAGGTCGCACTCTATCAGACCTATCTTGCCCTGTTTGAGCATCCAGCACTGTTTACTGCCCTCAACATGGACTCCATGGAGATCTATGTAGAACTGGTGCCTTATGATGCCCATCTTGCACAGGAAGCAAGCGATAAAGCCGTAAACATTATCCAGGCATGCGATGCCGGAGAGTTACTGCCGCGAGTCACCAATGATCCCAGCTATTACGAGTGCAAGTGGTGCCCATGGGCTGACCGCTGCTGGAAGGCTTGATCATGATTCATGCCTGGATGGATTTCAACGATGCTGCTGATCAGTCTGCATCCAAGGAGGAAAATTTCTCCGTGGATGAGATGAAAGCGCTGCTGCTCCTGCGTTTGAAGGAGGTACTCTACTACCTGTTTCCTTCTGGCATGGCGCAGCGTGACCGTTTCTATATCGGTGATATTCATGGCAATAAAGGGGAGAGCCTGGTTGTTGATTTATCCGGCTCCAAAGCAGGTATGTGGCATGATTTTGCTACAGGTGAAGGCGGTGACATTATCAGCCTGTGGGCTGGTTCATGCGGTATGGACACGCACAGGGATTTCCCTGCTGTCATAAGCAGCCTGCAGGAATGGCTTAGAACAGCACCACGGCCTGTTCCCAAGACACAATCCTTGCCTGAAGAAGATCTCGGCCCCGTTACTGGCAAATGGGATTATCTGGATGCAGACGGCAATCTGATAGCATGCGTTTACCGCTATGATCCGCCTTCCGGCAAGCAGTTCCGCCCATGGGATGTAAAGGTGCGAAAGCACAAGGCTCCAGAGCCACGTCCTCTTTATAACCAGCCTGGTATTGCACTGTCAGACAGCGTTATTCTGGTCGAGGGTGAAAAATCCGCTCAGGCACTCATTGATTATGGCTTCTACGCTACCACCGCCATGAATGGTGCAAGTGCTCCCATCGATAAAACCGATTGGGCACCGCTTGCCGGAAAGCATGTGCTGATCTGGCCGGATCATGACGAACCAGGCAGGAAATATGCAGAAGGCGTAGCCGCATACCTCAAAACAGCAGATATTGCTTCGCTTACCATCCTTGTCATCCCAGATGATAAGCCAGCCAAGTGGGATGCTGCCGATGCTGCCATTGAGCAGCTTGATATCAGAGCATTCATTTCTTCTGCTGCAAAAACCTCTGTTCCAGTGCTGGCATCATTGCCTGCCTTCACTGTCGGCCAGTTGCTGGACGATGATTCCCCGATGCCGGACGATATTATCGCACCCAGAGTGCTTACACCGAACGGTCTCCTGGTCTTTGGCGGTGCTCCTAAGGTTGGCAAGACAGACCTGCTCATTGCATGGATGGCACATATGGCAGCAGGATTGCCATTCCTTGGCATGAAGCCAGCACGCCCTCTCAAAATATACTATCTGCAGGCCGAGATTGGTTATCACTATCTGCGTGAACGCCTGAAGCAGCTTAACTTTGATCACAACCTGCTGCCGCTTGTACGGAAGAATCTCGTCATCACACCGCAGATACGCATGCTGCTGGATGAAAACGGCATCAACCAGGTACGTGACAGTATCCAGCGTTTTTTTACTCCCAGCGATCTGGATATTATCACCATTGATCCGCTCCGGAATCTCTTTGACCCAGGTGAGAACGGTAATGAGAATGATAACACTGCCATGATGTTTTTCCTGCAGGAACGAGTGGAAAGACTGCGTTATATGGTCAATCCACAGGCCGGAATCATCCTCGCCCATCATACCAAGAAGATTACCAAAAAGCTTCTGGAGGAAGATCCTTTCCAGGGCTTTAGCGGTGCCGGTTCGCTGCGTGGATTCTACACCTCCGGCATTATCATGTTCCGCCCTGATGAACAGCGCACACCCCGCCAGCTTATATTTGAACTGCGCAACGGCAACTCCATCCCGACTAAGTGGGTCGATAAAGTAAATGGCAAATGGTGCCAGATCGACCATGAATCAGAGCGGCTGGTCAATAAGACCTATGGCGAGAAGCTGGATGCAGAGCGCCGCCGCAAGCATGATGTGATCCTGCAAATCCTCTTTGATGAGGCTCGGAAAGGTAATCTCTACACGTCCACGCAATTCTGCCTTGCCTTTGAAAACAAGGCTGGCCTTGGCGGAAAACACTCCATCCGTGATCGCATCGATGTGCTGAGTACCAAAGGTTACATCAAATACAGCAAGGGAAGCATCGCCAAATCCAAATTCGGTCTGCTCTGCGTGGAGGATATGGAAGTCCCTGCCGGTGAATCCGTTGACCAGGAAACAGGAGAAGTTCTCAGCACCTATAAACTGCTGTTTCCTACTCATTATAAATCGCCAAGTGATGGTGGGATTATCCCTGTCGAAAACCCCTCACTTTGGATTTATCACGAGGAGGTTTTGCCATGATAAGCAACCGGATTCTCACTCAGAATCCATGGATTCTGAAATCTGGCGGATTCTCAAACCCAAGCATTCATAAGGTTTGCAGGGCTATTTTCAGAATCCAGCGGATTCTCAGCCTGATTCTAAAAACAGACGAACAAAATCATTACACATCAGTTACTTGTGTCTCGATCTCAGATTCACGTGGCACTCCATATATAAAATATATGGGAAGGAAAGCCTTACGGCATTCTTCTCCATATATGCCTGTCCGATTTTCAGTTCCCTCATCAATCCCATCATTACAGGAGCACATCATGGCTGGTAATCATTCCAATGTCCTTACCCTTGACCTCGGCACTACCACAGGCTGGGCACTGCAAAATACTGACGGCACCATAATCAGTGGCAACCAATCCTTCAAGCCTTCCCGCTTTGAAGGTGGTGGCATGCGTTACCTCCGCTTCAAGCATTGGCTGACGGAACTGAAAAATAACTGTGGCACTATCCACGCCCTATTCTTTGAAGAGGTACGCCGGCATAACGGTGTGGATGCCGCCCATACCTACGGTGGTTTCCTGGCGCACCTTACCGCATGGTGCGAACACCATAACGTTCCTTACGAAGGTGTGCCTGTCGGCACTATCAAACGATTCATCACTGGCAAAGGCAACGCCTCCAAGGAAGATGTCATCAGCGTCATCATAGCTCTTGGCTATGCTCCCAAAGACGATAATGAAGCAGATGCACTGGCATTGATGCTCTACGCCCTCAGCCACAAGGCAGGAGGTCATCATGCCTAAAAAGCGCACCACACCGCCTGCCAGATATTCTGATATGGGCACACCAGAACTGCGTCAGCATCATAGCATCATCACGGAAGATGCAGACGAGCATTCCGTCCGTGCACGTAATATCACCCAGGCTCCACTCGACTGGTATCTGGCGCACGATCATATCACGGAACCACAATGGAAAGCCGGAGACAGAATCTATCGCAGCTTTGTCTATGCAGGCATACCACATGCCACCATCACCGACTTCACCCAGGTAGCCAGAAGCAACAAGCCGCACAGCTTCACTGACAAGCAGATAGCTGCCCGTGAGCGTCTGTATGGAGCACTCGACCAACTGGAAAGTGAAGGACAGCATCTTGTCATCCGTGTCTGTTGCTTTGGTGAATGGCCACATGCTCAGGGATTGCCTAAGCGGTATGCCGTCCAACGTCTCCGGTCTGCCCTGGATGAACTCGCTATCTACTTCGGTTTTATCAACAGAGGAGCAAAAAAATGAAAAAAGCAAAAGATTTTGACTTCCGCATCTGTACATATGATGATAACGTTGTAGATACAGTAGATAATTGTATCTACATCCAAGCGGCAGAGAACCTTATCGATGCCCGCCCGCTGCAGCGCCTTTGGCAAGCTGTAGTGCTTACCGCCTTTCAGGATGCCTTATCCTCTTCCCAGAAAATATCAGCACAGGTTGACAAACGCAGAGCCATTACATGGCTGCTCAGGAGTTATAAAGACTTCTACGAGGTCTGTGGCCATGCTGGTCTTGATCCAGAGATGATCAGGGAGAAAGCAAAGAAATTGTTGTTGTAAAACGGCGGTTCCTTCCTGGGCAAAACCTATGTGGGGGGCGATGGCGCAGAAGATTTCTAGCCACAATATAAAAATTTGCATTTCGTTTCGTTTTTATATCGCCCCCAGCCGCAGAAACGCTGGGGGTTCTACTTCTAAGAAAACGAAATAACTCTACAAGAAAAACGAAATACCTATGAAAATCGAGCTGATAGCATCCGATAAGATCATTCCTTATGCACGGAATCCTCGTCACAACACCCAGGCAGTTGCCAAGGTAGCTGCCTCCATCAAGGAATTTGGTTTCAGGCAGCCGATTGTGGTAGATAGTGACATGGTCATTATTGCTGGACATACTCGGCTCCTTGCCGCGCAGCAGCTTGGAATAAAGAAGGTTCCCGTGCATATTGCAGAAGGGCTAACCCCTGCCCAGGTAAAAGCCTACCGCCTTGCTGATAACCGTGTTGCACAGGAAGCCGAATGGGATGATGAACTACTGGCTATCGAGCTTGGTGAGTTGAAAGAAGAAGGATTTTCACTTGATTTAACTGGCTTTGATTCAGATGAACTGGATAAGCTTCTGGCAGATCTTGGCACCGAGGGACTAACTGATGATGATGCTATACCAGATGTTCCTGAAAATCCAGTCACCCAGCCTGGTGATATATGGATTCTCGGTAATCATCGCCTGTTATGCGGCGACTCCGCCAGACTGGATGTAGTTGAACAACTGCTGGATGGCACATTAGCCGATATGGTTTTTACCGACCCACCCTATAATGTGAATTATACTGGTTCGGTTACCGATAAGCAGCTGGGTGTGGACCGATCCATCAAAAACGATAATCTCGGCCAGGAATTCGGTGCATTTCTACAGGATGTGTGTACCAATATGCTGGTGGTATGTAAGGGGGCCATTTACATCTGCATGAGTTCTTCCGAACTGCACACACTGCAACAGGCTTTCCGTAATGCTGGCGGCCATTGGTCAAATTTCATTATCTGGGCAAAAAACCATTTCTCTATGGGACATGCCGATTACCAACGTCAGTATGAGCCTATCCTCTACGGCTGGAAAGAAGGTAACAAGCATTTCTGGTGCGGTGCGCGTGATCAAGGTGATGTCTGGTTCTTTAACAGGCCAACTACCAATACACTCCATCCAACGATGAAGCCTATTGAACTCGTCCAGAGGGCAGTAGAAAATAGTAGCAAAAGCCGTGATATTGTCCTGGACTGCTTCGGTGGCTCTGGCTCTACCATGATTGCCTGTGAGAAAACAGGCCGCTCCGCACGGTTGATCGAGCTTGATCCCAAATATTGTGATGTGATTGTGAAACGATGGGAGGAATTTACAGGTAAGGAATCAGTATTGCAGGGCAGCGATAAAACATTTTGCCAACTGGAAGAAGAAATGGTATGTAAGAAGAACAACCTTTCTCATTGATATTATTATGATTCTACGATTCATCAAAGGGTTTAGCATCAGTGCTATCGCAATACTTGCTATATTTTTTCTTATTGGTTTACTGACTAAAAAAGACCACTCGGCTGAGACACACCGCTTAGCAGGAGGAAATCCAGTACTGGCACGGTCTATTTCCAAAAATGCTCATTACTTCATTATTCATCCTGATAATCTTAAAAATATACAAGCATTAAAATCCTTCTTGCAAAATCAGTGTGAGGATTTTAGGGAATCTGTCTGCACCATTCAGTTCTGGACTAAGAAAGAAAATATTCCCGTGAATAACCCCCTTAGCATGACCGATCAGGAACTAAACTCCAGAGCTGGAGTTTACTGGTTGAACCAGAATACTAAGGTGAATCAACTAACCCTGGAGCAGAATGGCAAGGACATAGGGCAATACTAATACTTACCGCTCCAAGAGGCTCAGGTATAGAGATGCATCAACAAGGATTTTGGCGTGGCCAATTGCTACCTCAATATCTTTTATGTGATGGCAAGCGGTACTCTGTTCATTTTCCATCATGTATTTCTCAGCCTCAACAGCATTGAGTAGTGCTGTTTCAAGAAGCTTTCTTACATAGCCGACATTAGCTGTAAGTTACTGCGAGACAGTAGCCTTAAGCTGGATCTTCTCGCTTTTAGGCGTTGATGTTGTCATGATCTACCTTTGTTGCTAAAATTTTATACACCCGATTGCCGCCATTTTCCTTGCTTGATACAATGGTTAGTCCCAGTTTTTTCTTGAGATTACCAGCCATCAGGCCACGTACCGAATGCTTCTGCCAGCCAGTCGCTTCTACCATTTCATTAAGGGTAGCTCCCTCGCTTCGTGAAAGCAGCCCAATAATAGTACCCTGCTTGTTATGGGCTTTAGGTAACGCAGGTTTATCAGGCTGCGAATCAGCAATAACTGGATGTTTACCGACAGCCTCCAGCCCTTTCGCAGAAATCAGGTAGGCATACGCTTCATCATCTTCAGTAATCAAACCATTCTTTAGCATTGATTCGATAATTTTATCCCGTATGGCGGGGCTTTTGATGCGCTGCATAAAGTTACGGACATCCTGTTCAGGTTGTTCAGCAACTCCTTTCAGGATTTCCATCTGGGTTGGGGAAAGTTTTAACATAATGCTTCTCCTTAATTGGTTGGGATATTTACTAAAGCTGCCAGTTCATCAACCTTGTCCTTGATAGTGACAAGGTTATAACGCTGGCGATTGCAGCTATCGCTATCAAGCAAGCGTAACTCACCCGCAACGATTCTGTTCTGAATTTGGAATAGCTGGTCTGCAACGTACCGGTATATTTTCTGTTGTGTTCGCATGATAGCCTCCATTACTTAGCGTGTTTTTGCAGTGCCAGTGCGGCATCAAAAAGTGTGGCAGCATCCTTGAGCAGCTGTTCAATCGGCATAATCGTACCAATTGCCAGCATCTGATTTCCTTTGCCGGCAGCGACATAACCGTCAGTAGCCAGTTGGCTTGCTTCAATGAGCATTTCGCTCATGGCCTGCAGATTCGTAGAAATAACTTTATGAGCACTGGTAACCATGATGTCCTCCATCGCTTGGGTTATGATTACAGTAACGCTCTTAATCGACCACATATCAAGTCAATCAATGAATAATTATCGTTATTTTTGAATATGTTACGATGTTTTGACCTATTCTCCGGAATCGGGGGATTTTCGCTCGGATTCGAGCGTGCTGGGTGGTCAACCATCGGATTCTGCGAAATTAATGCGTTCTGCCATAGAACCCTGAAGAAACATTGGCAGGACGCCCAGTTATTCAGCGATGTAAGGATTCTGAATAATGATGCACTAAGGCCATATTCTATTGATGTGTTATGTGGCGGCTTTCCCTGCCAGGATATTTCCGTAGCAGGAAAGAAAGCTGGAATCACAGGCAGTCGCTCATGTTTATGGAAAGAATTCCACAGGCTTATCAATGAAATCAAACCCCGTTATGCAATTATCGAAAACGTGGCGAACCTGCGCAGTAACGGACTTGTCACTGTCCTGCAAGATTTATGGCAGATCGGGTATGATGCAGAATGGCATTGCATACCAGCTTCCGCCCTTGGCGCTCCTCACCAGAGAGACCGCATATGGATTATTGCCTACCCCAACCGCCAGCGATGCAACAGTGGGCGGGATTATCGGGAAGAACGACACATACAGAGTAACCAAGAACGGATCAATCCGAAAGCACACCAGGAACGGCACGGACGGCAGTCTGGGGCTGGGGCGTTATGTGAAGTTCTGGCCAACACCGACAGCTCAGGGGCGATGGTCGAACGAGGGACAGATCAACCAACTGCGTCAGAAAGTGATATCGGGAGAGGTATCATTCGAAGATGCAGAGAAGATGGCAAATTCCAGCCTGATGCCAAACCGCATGAAACGCTGGCCTACCCCTTGTTCGCGGGACTGGAAGGATACAGCACTCTCTTTGCTAACCCTGGCCCGTCTCGGCAAATCATACAGCAGTCACAAATTAGCTGCTTCCGTAGCACGAGAGGAAATCAGCAATGGGATGAAGAACCAAACGTCCCACGATTGAAAGATAATGGCCTGAATCCTGATTGGGTAGAATGGCTGATGGGTTTTCCTGTCGGATGGACGCAGGGCGGCACACGCAAAGAAAGGCTGCGCAGCCTTGGCAATGCTGTAGTGCCACTGATACCGGAGATGATCGCTACCAGCATAAACGAATTTGAAAGAAACAGATCACTTCTTATTGATAATTTATAAATCACGATATCGGTTGAAGATTGACAAAACAATAGCTTCCTGCCACTAATATTTAAAAAAATTATTATGGGAAGCGAATATGAGTAAGAACGGTAGTGGTAGAGGACCTGATAAACCTAAGCCGGGAAAGACGCCTTCTCAGAAGCCAGTTACAAATTCCCCAAGCACAGGCCCTAAATCAGGACATTTTTCACCCCTTTCTCCTTCAAAAGGATCAACCCGAGTAAGGGATGATGTATTACCGCCCCGTAGCCCCGATAATGGTAAAAAAAAATAAAGAATGCATTTTATCAGTTGGAATTTTCTATAAGAAAATCTATCCGCTACCACACCCAACGAAGACGTTTCTTCGATAATTTAAGCCATGCCTCCACAGCAATAACTGCGCTGTGTGGGAGTTCAGCTTTTGTTGCCCTATTATCAGACAACAACGCAGTAGGGTTAAATGTTACAGCCTGTATAGCTGTGGTATCAACACTCAATCTTGTAATTGGTTTTGCCAAAAGAAGTTATACTTATAATGATCTGCAAGGTCGCTGCTCTACTCTTCTTAAACAAATGACTCTAGAAGATAAAACGGAAGGAAATCTAAGAAAATGGCAAGCGGAAAGAGTCCTAATCGAAAAAGATGAACCTACCCCGTTACGGATACTTAATATCTTATGCCATAATGAGGAAGCAATAGCTCAAGGCAACGATGAGGACATATATAAAATTGGCTGGCTGCAAACTGCCCTGAGGCATTTTATATCTTTTGACAGCTATAAACCTCAATTAGTTAAATCATCAGATTCTTAATCCTCTCCATTAATTAGCACTATTTCATAGTTGCAAATGTCCACCCCATCCTATCCGGTCAGCACGATTGCCAAGCTGTTTAACCTGACCGAGCGGCGGGTGCAGCAACTGGCGAAAGATGACATTATCCCCAAACCAGACAAAGGCAAATATGATCTAGTCGGCTGTGTGCGCGGTTATATCCAATACTTGCAGGAACGGGCACTCGGCAAAGAAGCTCTTCCTGTAGATGCTCACCAGGAACGTACCAGGCTGCTTAAAGCACAGGCCGATAAAGCAGAACTGGAAGTCAAAACCCTGATGAATACCCTTATACCAGCTGAGGAGGTAGAAGTCACATGGTCAGGACTGATTACCCGTTTCCGCTCCCGTATGCTGTCCATCCCCACACGCGCAGCACATTCTCTTCTGCCGCTAAAGAGTTTTCACGAAATCGAACAAATGCTGAAGGAGATGATTCATGGCGCGTTAGATGAGTTATCCCGCTATGACCCTGACGAGGAACACAGCTTTATTGATCAGGAAGGTGGCGAGGCTGGTAGCACCGCCACCGAACCTGAAGATCAGTGAGTGGGCAGAAAATTACCGCTACCTGAGCCAGGAAGCCAGCAGCGAACCTGGCAAGTGGAAAGGCGATAAAGCACCATACCAGCGCGGTATCATGGATGCGTTCAGCGATCCAAAGATTGAGGCAGTAGTCATCATGTCTTCTGCTCAGGTCGGGAAGACGGAAATCATCAATAATATCGTTGGCTATCACATCCATCTTGATGCATGCCCTATATTATTGCTGCAACCCACCCTGGAAATGGCGGAAAGCTGGAGTAAAGATCGTTTTGCTCCAATGCTCCGTGATACAGAGGTGCTGCATGGCCTGGTAAAAGACCCTCGCAGCCGTGACAGTGGCAATACATTGCTGCATAAACGCTTTCCAGGCGGGCATGTGACGATGGCAGGTGCCAATTCCCCTGCCTCACTGGCTAGCCGCCCCATTCGGTTAGTATTATGTGATGAAGTGGATCGTTATCCGGCCAGTGCCGGAACAGAAGGTGATCCGGTTAATCTGGCACGCAAGCGGTCAACTAACTTCTGGAACCGCAAGCTGTTGCTGACTTCTACTCCGACTATCAAGGGAGTAAGCCGGATTGAAGCTGCCTATGAGCAAAGTGATCAACGTAAATATCATGTTCCATGCCCATCTTGCGATGAATACCAGGTGCTCAAATGGGCACGGGTACAGTGGGATGATGGTAAACCGGACAGTGCCGTATATGTTTGTGAGCATCATGGGTGCATTATCACAGACAGCGATAAACAGGCGATGTTGCTTGCTGGACAATGGATAGCTCATGCTCCATTTGAAGGCACAGCCGGATTTCACCTGTCAGAGCTTTATTCGCCATGGGTTACATTTGCACAAATTGCTGCTGATTTTCTGAAAGCTAAGAAGCTGCCTGAAACGTTGAAGACCTGGGTAAATACTTCCCTTGGCGAAACGTGGGAAGATGAAGGCGAGAAAATCGAAGCAGATGATCTGCTGAAACGCAAGGAAAACTGGGGCAATGAAGCGCCAGAAGATGTGCTGGTGGTCACTGCTGGTGTTGACGTACAGGGTGATCGGCTTGAATGCGAGGTCAAAGGCTGGGGTATCGGGCAGGAATCGTGGTCGCTCGATTACCGGATCTTTTATGGTGATCCCGCACAGGTAAATGTATGGCAGGAGCTCGATAGCTATCTGCAATCCACTATCCGAAGCAAAACAGGAACATCATTACATATCAGTTGCGCCTGCATAGACTCAGGCGGCCACCATACACAGGCTGTCTATGAGTTTTGTAAAAGCAGAGCATTACGGGGCATTTTTGCTATAAAAGGCTCAAACCAGACCGCCAAACCACTGGTTGGCAGACCATCTACTGGCAATCGCATGAGAGTGCGACTATACCCTATCGGTACGGATACAGCAAAGGAGGTGCTATTTAGCAGACTCCGTATTACCGAGCCAGGCCCTGGTTATTACCACTTTCCGGCAAGCCGTGATAAAGAGTACTTTCTGCAGCTTACTGCGGAAAAACTGGTGACGAAATACACCAAGGGCACGGCACGGCGGGAATGGATCAAAACACGCAGCCGCAATGAGGTGCTGGATTGTAATGTCTACGCACTGGCTGCACTGCATATTCTGAATGTGGATCTGGAGAAGATGGCAGCAGAAACCAACCAGATACTGACTAACACTACTCCAACAGAACAACCAGCATCTCCCTCTGATTGGATACCAAGGAAAAAGAGCTGGTTAGATCGTAAATAAAACTGATAATTATGCCCTTCTCACAATCTGACCTTGATGCAGTAGAAACTGCCATCGGGAGCGGTGTGCTTGAAGTCCGGTATGGTGACAAGACCGTAAAATACCAGTCCATGGATGACCTTTTCAAAGCACGGCAAACCATCCGTGATGCACTTGGTATATCTGTAACCATCCCACGCTCTTCTCTATCCTCATTTTCTAAAGGCTAATATGTGGCTTGATGATCTGATCGGTGTGTTCGCTCCACAGACGGCGCTGAAACGCACATGGGCACGTACTGTCATGCAGAGTGTCAAGCGGCAGTATGAGGGAGCAAAAACCGGAAGACGTACGGATGGCTGGAAAGCAACTGGCACGTCTGCCAATACCGAGATTCATGCTGCAAATGCGCGGCTGCGTAACCGTGCCCGTGATCTGGTACGCAATAATCCTTACGCTGCAAAAGCCGTAGAGGTGTTTGTCTCCAACAGCATCGGAACTGGCATATTGCCACAGGCACGCACAGGAAATCCGAAACTGGATATCCAGGTGATGAAAGCCTGGAAAGACTGGTCAGCACAGTGTGATGCTGATGGCCAATCTGATTTTTATGGGCTTGAGGCATTGATCGCCCGCAGCGTCTATGAAAGTGGCGAATGCTTTGTACGTTTTCGTGATAGGAGGACAGAAGACGGTCTGGCAGTGCCTTTACAGCTTCAGGTGCTGGAGGCCGATTACCTTGATACGACACGATTCCAGTCAGCAAATAATGGCAATACGATCATACAGGGAATTGAATTTGATAGGCTTGGTCGGCGCGTAGCCTACTGGTTATGGCAGCAACATCCAGGCGATATAGCACAGATTTCGAATAGCAGTTTCCAGAGCGTGCGTGTTCCTGCTGATCAGGTGCTGCATATTTACCGGAAAGAACGGCCAGGGCAAATCCGTGGCGTGACGGCATTCGCACCCATCCTCGTGAAAATGCGTGATCTTGATGAATATGATGAAGCCGAACTGGTACGCAAGAAAATCGAAGCCTGCTTTGCGGCCTTTGTCACGCAGACAAGCGGCACAGACGGGCCGTTGCTTGCACCATCCTCAACCAATGAAGCTGGAAGGCGGGTAGAAAGTTTTGAACCAGGCATGATCGAATATCTGCGTCCTGGTGAGGATGTGACGTTCGGCAATCCATCCAGTGGTGGAGCATTCCCTGAATATGCACGAACTCAGCTGCATGCCATCGCTGCCGGTCTTAAAATCACCTATGAGCAGCTTACCGGAGATCTCAGCCAGGTCAATTACAGTTCCTTGCGTGGAGGATTGCTTGAGTTTCGTCGGATGATCGAGGCCATACGCTGGCAGGTGTTTGTTCCCATGCTGTGCATTCCCGTGTGGAACCGCTTCATTGACCGTGCCTACGTGGCAGGAACCATCAAGTCCAGCCATTACGGGGTGGAGTGGTCTGCTCCCAAGTTTGAGATGATCGACCCACTCAAAGATGCCATGGCTGATAACGTCATGATCCGGAATGGCACCATGACTCTCAAAGAAGCCATTGCGCGCCAGGGATATGATCCTGAACAGCAGTTAAACACTATTGCCAATACCAATGCTCAGCTCGATGAGCTCGGCATCATCCTCGACTGTGATCCACGGAAAACAGCGAAGAACGGTAATGGACAACCTTTCACAGAGCAACCCCAATCCGGAGAAAACCCATGAAGACACATATCAATATCCCTTTGCAGAAGCGCGAAGCAAGCATCGCTGTGGAACAGAATGCTGAAGATACTACGTTCAGAGTTATTTGGACTACTGGCGCCAGAGTGCGCCGGTATGATTATGAAAGTGGCACCTATTACGATGAGGAACTGGTAGTCACACAGGAATCTGTACGGCTTGATCGCATCAATAGCGGCGCGGCTCCTGTCCTCAATGCTCATTCCAGCTATTCACTGGATGATGTGATTGGTGTGGTACTGCCCAATTCCGTCACATTCGAGAAAGGCAACCAGAGCAGCCTGTCGCTGAAACTGGATGATGGCACGGAAACAGAGCCAATCCTGCGCAAAATCAAGAATGGCACTATCCGAAATGTCAGTGCCGGTTACAGGGTCCACAAATACGAGATCATCCAGCAGGAAAATACTGTTCCGCTTTACCGTGCTGTGGATTGGGAACCCTATGAAATCTCCTTCGTACCAATTGGTGCCGATAGCGGCGCAGGCATACGCTCCGCTGGCGTTCATTATCCATGCGTACTCACTCGAAACCTTCCTGTTACGGAGCCTCACATGAAGCAGACAACCACTGAACCTGATAATACGCCACCTGCTATTAATCCTGATACTATCCGACAGGAGGCAGTCACAGCTGAACGCAAACGTGTCAGCGAAATCAATCATATTGTCAGGGCAGCAAAATTACCTGAATCTTTTGCTGCCACATTGATTGAGCATGGCACTGGCATTGATAATGCACGTAAAGCGGTACTGGATGAACTGGCCAGAAAAAGCGATGAGCCTGGAGAGATCAATTCCCATGTGCAGGTTACCCGTGATGAACTGGATAGCTGCAGGAACTCCATAGAGAACGCTCTCCTGCATCGCTTCAAGCCGGATGTGTTCAAACTGGACAGTGGTTCCCGTGAATATCGGGGTATGACCTTGATTGAAATGGGCCGTGACCTTCTGGAACGCAGGAATATCAGAACCCGTGGTATGTCTCGTGCCCAGCTTGCCGGAGAAATGCTCGGCCTACCGACCATGCAATCCCGTGATGTTTCTGTTGATATGGAAACACGAGGCGGTTTTCACGGCAGCAGTGATTTCCCCTACATACTGGCCAATATTGCCAACAAAACCCTGCGTGCCGCTTATGAAGCAGCTCCCCAGACATTCAAACCATTCTGCCGCCAGAGCACATCACCCGATTTCAAGAATGTAGCACGCACCCAGCTCGGTGATGCACCTTCACTGGAAAAGGTCAATGAGAACGGCGAATTCAAGCGCGGCAGTGTCAGCGATGCCAGGGAACAATATGCGCTGGCTACCTATGGCAAGGTAGTTGCTATCAACCGTCAGGCCATTATCAATGATGATCTGGATGCTTTTACCAGATTGCCAGAGATGTTTGGGCGGGCAGCTGCTGACCTGGAAAGTGATACTGTCTGGGGCATCATCACTGGAAATCCTGCCATGGGTGATACTGTTGCCCTGTTCCATGCCAATCACGGTAATCTGGCAGGCAGCGGTACTGCAATCACCGTATCAGCGCTTGGTGGAGGCCGAGCTGCGCTTCGTCAGCAGAAGGGCTTGAACGGCAGATTCATCAATATCATGGCCAAGTACCTGCTTGTGCCATCCGCTATCGAAACTACAGCTGACCAGTATGTTACCCAGACCAATATCATTTACACCAAGAACTCTGACTATAACCCGTTTGCCAATAAGCTGCAGGTAATAGCAGAACCACGGCTGGATGCCAATTCAGCAACGGCATGGTATCTGGCTGGTGATCCTGGTCAGATTGACACCATTGAGTATGCCTATCTGGAAGGCCAGGAAGGTGTTTATCTGGAAAACAGGATCGGTTTTGACGTAGATGGTATCGAACTCAAGGCACGGCTTGATTTCGCAGCAAAAGCCATTGACTGGAGAGGATTTTATAAAAACCCAGGTGCGTAGCAAAGTAATGAAATCAAAATGTGTTATTTGGCGGCTTCAGGCCGCTTTTTTTATGCGAGGAAGTTATGAGAAATTTTATACAGAACGGAAAAACTATTACCCTTGCCGCACCTTACGCTGTCACATCCGGCGATGGGTTGCTGGTCGGAAGCATATTCGGTGTCGCAAGCAATGATGCTGCCAATACAGCAGAGGTAGAAGTTGCATTGGAGGGAGTGTTTTCGCTCAAGAAAACTTCCGCACAGGCATGGACGGTGGGCGCAGTGATTTATTGGGATGATACCAATAAGGTCTGCACTACCACTGCCAGTACTAATAAGCTAATTGGTACTGCTGTCGCAGTGGCAGCTAACCCAAGTGCTACAGGCATAGTACGATTGAATGGAGCGTTTATAGCCTGATGTTTTCTTCCATGATCAATATCCTGTTTGCCAACCCTCTGCTTTCAGTAGCTGGTACCTATACCCCACTTACTGGAAGTCCTATGAGTGTACGAGTGGTAAAAACTAGCCCCAGACAACAGGAATGGTCTGCCTATGCTACCCATGCCAGTGTTACACCCTATCTTTTTGATGTTCGTGTATCAGACGTTGCATCTCCAAAAGACGGTGATGTGCTGACGATAGATGGCAGTAATTTCACTATACGCTCCGCTGAACTGGATGAGGCGCATCTGGTATGGAGGCTTAATGTGGACAAGCAATGACTATCTGCATTCGTGAACAGATTCTTCAGGCCATTGTCACCAAGCTTGGCAACCTGACTGGTGTAACGATAGAGCGGAACCGTGATGCAGCAGTACAGGCATTTCCTTCACTGATTGTCAGGGACGGAAATCAGGAAACAGCCAGCATCAATAGCGGCATGACCGATTACACCATGACTGTCAGCATTGAAGGCTTTGTCAAATCATCCTCCACAGCTTCTATCGGCACTGACCTGAATGATTTGTACGCCCGTATAGTGAAAGCCATCATAGCCGACTATACGCTGGGCGGCATTGCAGAAGACATAGCAGAAACCGGCATGGACATGCTGATTGATGACATGCCTGGAAACGCTCCGCACGGCGCATTCAATGTCACCTTCCAGGTGAAATATACCACCCTCGAAAACGACCCCTACAGTTTAGCTCCTTAAAGGAAAACCATCATGCCAGACGATATACCAACGCACCGTGTGCGGGTGGATGCCCCTCCGCCTGCCGCTACCACGTACACGCCTATTCCTGAAACACCAAAAGAATCATCAGGAAAAAAGCAGCCAGTTACCAATGAAACCACCAAGGAGTAACAGATTATGGCATCTATACGCATAAAGAATACGGTGGTACTGGCGAAAATTGAAAGTTCGGAAGGTGTTGATGCATCTCCTTCAGCCAGTACCGATGCCGTGCTTGTCGAGAACGTCAAGCTGAGCAAAAAGCCCAATACTATAAAAACAAATGAAGTCACAGGCTCGTTGGACGGGTTCGGTGATATAGTAGGCGGTATGCCGTTTGGCATCAGCTTTGATGTATACCTGAAAGGCAGCGGTGCAGCTGGCACTCCCCCGGAATACGGGAAACTGCTTAAGGCGTGCGGCTGGGCAGAAATTATTACAGCAAGCGCTGTGCCCGTTAGCTCAGAAGCATGTGCTGCAGGTGGATCAACTACCAGCGCGGTGCTTGGCACTTCTGCATCGTCAACAGCGCAGACCTACAGAGGAATGCCTGTTACCTTCAGCAATGCAGTAGCTGGTGATAGCTTTATCACTGATTACACTTCCGGCAAAACCGCAACACTCACCGATACCATGGGCGGTTCCATTGTTGCCACCAGTAATTACCAGATTCCATCAAATGTTCTCTATAAGCCAGCATCCAGCACCATCCCAAGCCTGACATTCTATATCTACAGGGATGGGTTGCTCTACAAGATGGTTGGTGCACGAGGCAATGTAAAACTCAGCCTTACTACAGGTGGTGTTGGCAAGCTGACTTTTGATTTCAAAGGCATGTTCAGTTCCAAAACAGATAGTGCAGTGCCCTCTGCCGTTTATGATGTTACCCGTCCTCCAGTATTCAGAGGTGGCACGCTCCTGATTAACCGCTTGGTGGCAGCCATTAACAGTCTCAATCTTGATATGGGCAATGTGCTGACCCAGCCTGATAACCCCAATGCCCAGGAAGGATTTGATCCAGCTGAGATTGTTGACCGCGACCTTACCGGAAGCATCGACCCCAAGGAAACACTGATCGCCACCCGTAATATCATGGCTGACCTCAGGGCAGGTAACAAACGCATTATCCATGGCCGCTATGGGCTGGTTACAGGAAACAAGATTGGTCTCACTTTCCCGCAAGCCTTGTACATGGATGAGGACGATCAGGATCGTGGCGGTATCGCTACCGTCAATGTGCCATTCCAGGCAACTGGCCAGGATGCCGGTGTGTTCATCTGTTTATATTAAAGGAGTCTTCCATGCTGCCACTCACTAAAAAGGATATTATCAGCTTCACCCCATCCAGTTATGAGAATAAAAGCAAAGCACCTGTCTATCTCATTGGCATTCCTACCCTTGCCGGACGTGCCAACTACCGCCGCAAACTCAAGGAGGAAGGATTATCCTATTTGACAGATGAAGCTCTGCTTGCCGTATTACGGGATGGTGTGACCATTGCGGTTGAAGATCACCAGCAGCCGGAGATTCTTGCCATTATTGATGAATTCGAGTCAGCAGAGGAAAAACCGGAAGAGCTGGTCAAAAAAATACAGGATATTGAGACGCAGATACAGCCCATCTATCCGCCTTATGCAAAGGCAGTAGCAGATCGTGAATATTATCTCAGCCTGATGCCTATCATTGCTGCGCAGTGTTTTCTGCAAGGCATAGAAAATGGTGTGAAATATGAAGCAAGAAACGGCCTTGTAACAGAATCCTGCCTGGAATCCATACCTGAAAATGACCTGATTGCCATAGGATGGAAAGCCGTCTCGGTTCTTTCTCCATCTAAGGAACAGGAAAAAAACTCCGCCTCGCCGTTGCTATCGCCCTCAGAAGCGGCGATTTCAGCGGCGGGCAAATAGCACCGGACGGCTCTTCATGGGAAATCTCCGGCACTGTTTACGATACTAATCCCCGATTTTTACTCACTGACAACGATTATGAAATGGTGAATCTCTGGCGGATGTTCCAGGGCAGCGGTTTTGCCAGCGGTCATATGCCAGATGAAGGCGGCATGATGGAGCAACCTGCCCTCATGATGGATGCTTTTGCCCTGATGAATAAGGCTGAACAGGAATTCAAAGGAGACAGCGATGCGTCTTGAGGCAGCATTACAGGGAAACCTTCAGGAATTTATCAGAAAACAGCAACATGCTATTACTGATGCCACCAGGAAAACTGTCACAGATGTCTCACTCTCACTGCGTGATGAACTGAGAGAACAAACAGAAGCAGCTGGCCTTGGAAGGCTTGGCAAATCATGGAAACGGAAGCTGTATATTGATGATCTGGCTGCGCTGGTCTACACAGATTCTCCCCGTGCTATCCTGGCATTTGAGAAAGGCGGAACGTTTGTCAGTCCTGACGGGTTCTGGCTGGCTATTCCCACAGAAAATGCACCAAGAAAAGGTGTTGGTGGTGGTCGTATCAGCCCATCCAATTTCCCTGAAACCGCTCTTGGCAAATTGCGCTTCGTTTATGTAAGCAGCAAACTTTCTCTGCTGGTAGCGGACAATATGCGTGCCCGTACCGGAAAGCGGGCCGGCTTCACCAAAGCAAGTGCATCTGCCCTCAAAACAGGAAGAGGTTTTGCTACTGTCCCTATGTTTATCCTTGTCCCCCGTGTACGTGTCAGAAAACGGCTTAACTTAGCCGGTGTACAGGGCAAATGGCGGGAGAAATTAGCTCAGCATCTTGCTAATGAAATCAATCGTCTCTCAGAAGATCAGGCATGACCGACTATAACCTTTCCATACGGCTCTCGCTTAAGGATGCGGAAACCGTCAAGCGTGCCCTTGAATCTCTGGGAAAGGAAGGTCACACCGCCCTTGTACGAATTGAGAAAGCCACGCAGCCAGTATCAAGCGGGCTGAAAGCGGTTAATGCTGTCAGTGAAGAACTGAATAACGGGTTGACCAGCCTGTCCGGTCGGGCTGGTGCTCTAGGAAATGTACTGGTAGCACTTGGTCCGGCAGGTTTAGCAGCGGCAGCGGCCATTGGTGCGGTTGCTGCAGCTGCAACACTGGGGATCAGAGCATTCCTGGAGGCAGAGGAATCGGGTGTACGGCTTGAGGCAGTCCTGAAAGCCACTGGAAATGCCGCAGGTGTATCGCGCAGCCAAATCAAAGAATTCGCTGAAGAATTTGAGCGGAGTACCAAGTTTTCTGCTGAACAGATTGCAGATGCATCATCGGTAATGCTTACCTTCAAAACCATTACTGGAGATACGTTTTTTGAGGCACAGAGACGAGCTGCTGATCTCGCTGCAACATTAAAAAGCGACTTAAGCGGTGCGGCACTTCAGCTTGGAAAGGCACTGGAAAATCCAACTGAAGGAATCACCGCCCTGAAGCGTGCCGGTGTTTCCTTTACAGAAGAGCAAAAGAAGCTAATCCAGTCTCTGGTAGAGTCCGGTGATTTGCTTGGTGCACAGCAAGTTATCTTAAAATCATTGGCAGGACAATCCGATAATGTTGCTGTCAAACTTGGAACACAGGGACTCGGTGGTGCTATTGATCTCGCCGGAGATAAGATAGGTGATTTTTCTAAAGCGGTAGGTGGGCTGATTGCTTCTGGTGGTGCGCTGGAATCTATCATCCGCAATATCGGCGATGGTTTCGATTATGTTGGCAATAAAATTCAGAATGCCGCTGATTGGATTAACGTATTTTCCGGTAATTTGGCAAAAGTAAATAATAGTGGTTTAGAAAGGCAGCTTGCCAACATAAAAAAGCAGCTTGCTGAAGCAGACAAACTGATTGCTGATATCGAATCTGGCAAGCAAAAGCCAATATTGGGCTTCATTGGTGCTGGTCCGGGTAGCATTGATCTACATAAACAGATACGAGAAGATCTGCTTAAAAAAGAAGAGCAGATCGAAGAACAATTAGAACGAAATAATAATGTCACCAGACAGGGAACTGTTGCCAATACCGAGCATGCCAGCTCTATCCATGGCATTATAGACAATCTGAGCAAGGAAGGCGAACTGCTGAAGCTCAGCAGCCGCGACCGTGAAATTGCTGAGAAAACCCGCAAGGTCATTGATGATGCAAGGAAAGAAGGCATTGTTATCAGCAAAGAGGAAGAAGCTCAGATACGCAAATCTGTAGCTGCCAATGTAGATCTGGCAAACAGTAGTAAAAAGGTAGAGCAGGAAAGAAAGAAGAATCATCAGGCGATCCAGGATTATATCAAAGAACTGAACACCGAAACAGGTCTAGTCAGTCTGAATAATCGTGAGCGTGAAATTCAAGAAGCTTTACTGAAAGCTGAGAATATCGCCAAGCGTGAACATATTTCCCTCACCGAAAGAGATATAGAGGCCATCAGAAAAGCTGCCGCTGCCAAGTATGATGCCACAGAAGCAGCCAAAAAACTGGCAGATGCTGAGGAAAAAGCAGCACGACAACGAGAAGAACAGCTCAAGAAGGCGCAGGAGGATTTTGAACGTCCCTTCATACAGGCTGGTGAGAATATACAGGAAGCCTTTGGTGATGCTTTCTCCAATATGCTGATCAATGGAGTAGACAGCACAAAAGATCTGGCAGAGCAGATGAAGAACATCATGCTCAAGATGGTTGGTGAAATTGCTGCTGCTATGATTTTCAGGCCGATTATCCAACCTGTTATAGCCAGTGCCATCGGCAATTTTGGTGGCACAGGCACATCGTCTGCTGCTGGCGGAGGCGTTGGTAATTACAGCAATCTTCTGGGTATGCTCGGTAAGGGCGGCAGTTTTGCTGGTATCGGATCGCAGGTAAACAGCTTCGGTGCTAGCTACCTTGGATTAAGCTCCGGTGGCGCGCCCGTAGGCGGCATGATTGGGCCGACATTACCTGGAGGTGTTGCTGGAGGTTCTACCCTGATGGGGCTTCTTGGCGGCGCTGCCGGAGGACTTGCCATCGGGTCAATGAACCTGTTCGGCGGCAATAAAACTGGATCAACGATTGGAGGAACAGTCGGTGGTCTCGGCGGAAGTGTAGCGGGAACTGCACTTGCTGGCAGTGCGGCTGCTGCATTTGGTGCCACCATCGGCTCGGTTGTTCCGGTAGTAGGAACTATTATTGGCGGTCTCATAGGATCAGCTATTGGCGGTATGTTTGGTGGCAAGCCTGTATCGGCCAGTGAATTTGTTCTGAATACCGCTACTGGTGAATCCCGTATAGGCATTAAGAATGGCGATTCCAAGCAGTCACAAGGGTTGATTGACTCCTTAAGTACGGTTATCGGATCACTGAAAGCTATCGGTGTTAAGATTTCCGATGCGACTCTCAGCGGTGGTTTTAACAGCAAGCATGGCAACAAGATTCTTATTGATGACGGTGGCCCTAATGTAAAACGCTTTGATTTTGATCCAGGAAAGCAGGAGAGTATCACAAACACTATTGCCACAGTTGCTGTGGAACTGGCAAAAACTGGTGATAATTCAGGCAGTCTGGCAATTGCCCTGCAAAATATCCAAACTGAAGGCAGGAAAGCTGAGGATATTCTGAATGACATTCAGTTTGCCTCCACCTTCGATGATCTTGGAAAAATCAAAGAACCAGTCAATGCGATAGAAGAAGCATTAAAAGCCCTTGATCAGCAATTTGATGACATGCGTATAACAGCAGAACGGCTGGGGTTATCTGTTGAGAAAGTCACTCAGGCACAGAAGGCAGCTACTGCCGCCATGCAAGCTGAATTTTCCCATTCTGTTTCCGATGAAATACTGCAACTCATTGATCCAATCGCTTACCAGATTCAACAGGAAAACCTCCGCTACCAAGCCCAGCTCAAGGATGCCAAGGCTCTCGGTATATCACTTGATCAGGTGGAACAGCTCCATTACCTGAAAATGGAGCAGCTTGCAAATCAGGCCGGATACTTTCAGCAGGAGATTGCTGTTAATGATAATAGCATCAGGCGGCAGCAAATTGATAATCAGAAAGAGGTCATTGAAAGCCTTCAAGAACAAGCAAAACAGGCTGAAAGTCTTGCAAAACGTTTCTCATCCGTCAGTGCCAATTATGAAAAGACCATTCGTGACTTGCGCTTTTCCGGTCTATCTTCACTGAGTCCTGAGCAGAAACTGGCGGAAGCGCAAAGCCGTGTAAATAGCCTCTATAGTAGCGCATTGCTTGGCAATCCTGATGCCATGGAGCAGCTGGAAGATGCCGTTAAGGTATTTCTGGAAAATGATCTTAGCTACAATGGCACGAATGCTATTTATGCCGCCGATTTTGAACGGATGCAAAGTATTCTGACCGAGGTCAAAGGGGTTGCTGACCGACAGGTGCCAATTCAGGAACGGATTTATAGCAATGCTACCCAGCAGCTCGGCAACCTGCAGCAGATTAATTCCAACACTTCAGGGGTGATATCTGCTGTAGGCAATGTCAGCAATTCCATATCGCAACTGTCACAGCAACTGCTGAGTAATTATTTTAATTCTACTTCTGCCGGAAACAACATTGGTGCGGGGCTGTATTCTGATGCCAGCATTGCCGCTGTCAATAAGCCCTTATCCTATCTGGATGAAAAAACAGACACGGGGCTAACAGTTCGGCAGGTGCACATTATTGCACGGCTTATTGGTTATTCCGGTCAGTTTGGTCTGGGTGGTTTTGATGCCTTTACCCGTTCTAATCCTGATGCCCAGCAGCAATTTAACCAGCTTATCGTAGCTTCCGGTGGCAAGCCCAGACAATTTGCCGATGGCGGCATTACGCCACGCAACCAGCTATTCTCTGTAGGTGAACGTGGCATGGAACTGATGTTCTCTGGTTCTCCCCATACAGTCTTCAGTGCCGACCAGACGCGCAGATTGCTTGATCGTCCTGCCAGTAATGATGCACTGGTGAGTGAAATGCGCGGGTTGCGTCAGGAGCTGCAAAGTTTGATCCGCATTACCGCCATGAGTGGCGACATGAATGCAGAGGGATTATCAGCACTCGAATCACGGCTGTATGCCATCGAAAGCAAGGCACGGCTGGAAGCTGCGGCATAGATCATGGCGACAATTTTTCTTGTAGAAGTGCCTGCCTACGTACAAGGTAGCAGCACAACCTTACACACGATTGGCACGGGCAGCAAAAGTTTCACGCTGGCCGCAGATATTAGGTTTGTGGTTGGTATGACGGTAATTGCTGATGCCGGAAGCAATAACACCATGACCGGAACGGTAACATCACAAAGTGGCTTATCGCTGGTTCTGAACGTTACCTCTACTACTGGATCAGGCACTTTCGCCAGTTGGACAATCGGAGGAAATACAACGCTCCGCTTCTCCACGGGCAGAGGTTATAATCATGCATCTGCTCCTGGCTTTTATGAACCGCGCATTCTTCAGGCTGCTAACTTCAAGCAGGAGATATTCAGTGATCTACGCACTTATGGTTCCAGCAAGATATCCTATGGCGAGATTGTCCTTATCAATACCGACCACGCGCTTGATCATCTGATCGAGTATGGGTATGGCGATACTACCCCCATCCTGAGCGGTGATGAAACTGCTGCTTATAATACGTTTGCTGCTGTGCTGAAGGGCATAATCGAACAGCCTATACTTTCCTTGACTGATAAAGGGAGCCAGATCAGTTTCCGTTTCCGTGATCGGCAGCAGGAACTGGAGCGTCCGGTACAGCCTGCCAAATTTGCTGGCACGAACTCTGGAAGCACTGGCATCGAGGGAACGGCTGATACTATTAAAGGCCAGCCTAAGCCAAGGTTATGGGGTAAAGTACTGAATATTACGCCAGTGCTGATCAATGCCCCCACACTAATTTACGGTGTCAATTTTAACCGGAACGGTAATACAGCCTCTGTCAACAGTATCGATAATATCTATGTAGGCGGTTCTGTACTTACTTACAGTGGTACCAACAGAGCCAACCTTGCTGCCATGCAAGGAAGTGCGCCCGCTTCTGGTCAATATGATATATGCACATCTGAAGGGTTGATACGGCTTGGAAGCTCTCCTTCCCATGCCATTACCTGTGATGTGACACAGGGCGCTACTACCAGCGACCGCTATGCTGGATCACTGATTAAGACCATACTGTTGGATGCTGGAATAACAAATGGCGATATCAATAGCAGCGATATTACGACTCTTAATACCGATGCTCCATACATTGCTGGTGTTTATGTTGATAGTGAAACAACCTATCTGGAAATTCTGGATAAAATTGCTGGAAGCATTAATGCCTGGTACTCCCCGGACAGCAATAATGCTTATCGCATCCAGCAACTCAAAACCCCCATCGGATCACCTGTTTATACCTTCAAACGGTACTCATTCGGTACAGTCGCCAAGGCTAATGAGGGTGACATTATCAGCATTCAGCGGCTAGCCACCAATGATGATGGCAGGGGTATTCCGGCTTATAAGACAAACCTCAACTATGCTTTTGCCCAGACAAAACAGGCACCAGGAGAACTCACTGGAAGCGTGACCGATAGCAGGAAACGCTATCTGGATAAAGGATTTCTAACCGTTACATCGGCCACGGACAGCAATGTCCAGAAGCTTTACAAGCAGTCACAGGAACTAAACTTCGACACAGTTCTCATCAATGAGGCAGATGCTCAGGCTATCTGCAATGCCCGTTATAATTTCTACCGTATTAGGCACGATCTTTACGAACTCAAAGTCAAGCTGAGTGCTGAGCTGATGTCTGCCATCCGGCGCGGCAGTGTCGTGAAACTGGAGCTGCCATTTTTTGGGTTATCTGCTGGGAAATTATTTGTTGTTACCGGTATCACCTATGACGCACTCGGTGAAACCATGACGATCAGAGTATTATCATGACCAATGCCGTTATCGGATTTCCCCGCTGGACAGAAAAATGTACTTTCAGCGGTGGTACATGGGATAGCAGCTATCCAGTGGCTAATCTGAAAGTGGAGCCGCTTGCCAAGGTAGGACGCACTACCAATCTGACATTACCCGTTACGCAATGGGTAGCAACCCTGGACAAACCACGGGGTACAAGGTTACTTGCTCTTGTGCGCCATAACCTCAGTCTGGATGCCTTGATTCGCATCCGTCTTTATGCTGAAGCCAGTCTGACTACCCTCTTATTTGATAGTGGCTGGATTGACGTCTGGCCGGAAGTGTACACCTTTGACCAGCTCGAATGGGAAGATGACAACTGGTGGAGCCTGAAATACACCACAGAGGAAATCGCCGGATATATCTGGAGCCGCCCATTCTGGCTTGACCAGATCTATCTTGCAGAAGCAATCAAGGTGGAAGTCAACGATCAGACCAATACGGATGGCCATGTTGATATCGGTATGTTTGAAGTTGCCCAAGGTTGGGAAGTCAGCACCAATTTTGAGTACGGAGCACAGTACGGCTATCGTTCACGTACTACATCCGAAGAAGCAGACGGTGGGGTAAAATACTTCACCCGCAAGGATAAACCGCGCATTTTCAACGGTAATATCGGTTATCTGAAGCGCGATGAGGTGCTTGCTAAAGGCTTTGAACACCAGCGGCAGATGGATATTGACGTGCCATTTTTCTGGCTTCCTGCTCCTGATAATACCATTCACTGGCTACGCGAGGCATTCCTTGCCAAAAATCAGGAACTCGGTCTGCTTGGCTATGCCGCCCATAATCACCATAGCGTTCCGCTAAAATTGGAAGAGGTACTGTAATGGTCAATTATGTCACATTGAACAGCAACACCTACTCAGATGGAAACAGCGATGAGGGAACGGGTAAAAAGAATCTTGGAAATGGCGGTCACAAGAAGAATTTGGTGCCCTTGCTCAGCGACTTTGTTACAGAAGCTGGTAACAAAATAGCCGCCACCGGAGCATCACTTGCTGCTACTTCCACGACATCCATTGCTGTTGCCAGTTCAGGCAGCATTGCATTCACTATACAGGCAAATAAAGGCTTTGGTGTCGGTTCAAGAATCCGTGTCGCCCGTACTTCTGCTCCAGCCACCACATGGATGGAAGGCATTATTACGGCTTTCACGCAATCAAGTGGTGCGACCACCTTCACTGCTGACCTTGCAGCCGGAAGCGGTACTTACACCGATTGGACAATTACTCTGGCAGGAGAGCGTGGAGCTATAGGAGCAACCGGGGCGACTGGCCAGAACGGTGTGGCTACCGTTGCTGAAATATTAGGTTACATCATTGCTTTATCATAGGGGAGATATCGATGGCATCAACCTTCAAAAACGCACGTCAGCAGGTAGGGACGAGTTACACTACCATTTATACCTGTCCGGCAGCGACTACCGCTATAGTGACGCTGCTGCAGATAGCCAATATTCATGCTTCGGCAAGTGCCGATATCAGTATCCAATATCTTGACTCAAGCGCATCCAATGCAGCAACGAGACTTGCTTTAGCGATACCTGTTGCCAGTAAGACCGCCATCATTCCCATCGGTGGCAAGCTGGTCTTAGAAGCAGGTGATGCGCTACAGCTACTTTCCAGCTCAACATCCAGCCTGGAAGGAACTCTGAGCGTATTGGAGCTGTCATAATATGGGGATTACAGACGGATACGGCGGTAATATTGGAACTAATAATGATCAGGACTATACAAACATACGAGGCGTTTTTCCATTAATGGAGATCGTACATCTGCGCCGCAAAGGCAAATGGCCAACTAACATCTTCATCGGCGGTGTCGGAAATCAGACTTTTACCTCACCAGGATCAACGACTTTTACTGTACCCAGCAATGTTGCCGTGATCAGGGTAGAGATGTGGGGAGCTGGAGGTGGTGGGTCACAGAGCGCAAGCAATCCCGTTTCCTATGGAGGCGGTGCTGGTTATGTGAAATGTGATGTCGCCGTAACACCTGGTGAGATACTGGATTTACTTGTGGCAGGAGGCGGTGCTGTCGGCTCGAATGCTGGAGCATCAGGAGGTACAGGCGGCGGAGGGAACGGCGGATCAGCTTCAGGAGGAAATGGTGGCGGCGGCGGTGGTGGACGTTCCTTCATCAAACGTTCAATCACATACTTGGTCGTTGCTGCAGGTGGCGGTGGCGGTTCTCCTCAAGGTTCAGGCAATGGTGCACGAGGAGGATCGGGTGGTGGCACAAGCGGCGAAGATCTTTCTGGAGTCTCCGGTGCTATAGCTGGCACAGGTGGTGGTGGCGGCACTCAATCAGCAGGAGGCGCGGCTGGCAGCAACGGTCAAGGAACCGGCGCAACTGCTGGCACAGCACACCAAGGCGGTCAGGGAGCAAATTATAATGGTGGCTATAGCGGCGGTGGCGGTGGTGCTGGCTACTTTGGAGGCGGTGGTGGCGGAGGCTATCCAAATGGTGGTGGCGGTGGCAGCAGTTACACAAACCCCTCTTATACATCCAATGTAACCAACACTATCGGCAATGGGCAAGATCCGGCTGGCATGGGAAGCGTAAACTGGTCTGGAAGTGCCGGTAGAGGAGGCAATATTACTGCCTCCGGTAATAATGGCCGGATATTTATCGAATGGTAACCACAGTCTGGTCAATGGAGTATCATCATGGCAATGACAACAGACGGCTACGGCAATGTGATCGGTACTGCAAATGAGCAGAATTTTGTAAATGTTCGCGGAGTATTTTCCCTTGCTGAAGTCATAAACATGATCAAAAAGGGCAAATGGCCCAGCAATGTGTATGTCGGTGGCATTGGAACCCAGGTTTTTACATCTGCAGGAAGCACAACATTTACCGTACCTAACAATGTTTCTGTCATCCGTGCCGAATTATGGGGAGCTGGAGGCGGTGGTTCTGGCAATAATAATGGTGCAAGTGCGGGCGGCGGTGCTGGTTATACCATATGCGACATCGCCGTAACTGCCGGCGAAGTATTAGACCTGACTATCGGTGGTGGTGGAAACACTAATGGTACTGGAGGAACTAATGGTGGTGGCAATGGTGGCGGCTCAGGCAGTTCAGCAGGCGGCGGAGGCGGTGGCCATACCATGATAAAGCGCGGCATCAACCTGATTGCTACTGCTGGAGGTGGCGGTGGAGGCGGTGTTGGTGGCAGTACAGCAACAGGAGGTGGCGGAGGCGGAACCACGGGCAATGCCGGATTAAATTCAGGCGGCGGAGGCGGCACACAAAGCAGCGGCGGATCGGCTGGCGGAAGTGGGGCTGCCGGCACTTCATTGCAAGGCGGCAATGCCGTAACCAGCACAGGAAATGGCGGTGGCGGAGGTGGCGGTTATTATGGTGGCGGCAGCGGCAATACGACCAGTGTGAATCCTGGCGGCGGAGGCGGTGGCGGAGGTTCCGGCTACTACAATCCATCCAACACATCCAATCAAACATTGACTGCGGCATCCGGCAGTGCATCCGCAGGCCAGACGGCAAACTGGCTTACTCCTGCCGGTAATGGCGGTGCAGCCGGTGTATCAGGCAATCCTGGCAGAATTTATATTCAATGGTAGCTGTGATGACAAATACAGAATATTGCGTGATACGGAATAACCAGGATGGTGAACCCTATATTTACCAGAGAGTATCCAGCTTGCCTGAAAGAGTTCAGTTGCCAGATGGGTATACTCGCACAAGCCTTGATCAGCTGACCATCGAAGAACAGATTGCCCTTGGTGTTTTGCCACTGGAGATTATCAATAAGGATTTTGATCCGGAAACCCATAGCAGCGATGAAGGTATTTATACTATCGGCGCAGATAAAGTGACCCTCACTTATACGCTGACACCCTTATCTCCCGAAGCTATTGCGGAACTGGAAGTGGCAAAGCTGACTGCTGCAAAGAACAAGCGCTATGATGAAGTAATTATTCTCCGCAAATCATCTTCCCAACAAGCCATTTCTTATGCAGACGATAACACTGACTATCTGATGCATGCCGATGATACCACCATCACTAACGTCACCAGCAAATATCAGAGCCTGCTGCTTTCAGCACCAGGCACTACTGTTACCTGGTATTTTGATGATGGGCAGAAACTGGACATCAACAGCACCAATGCAGCCGCAATGCTTCTCCTGATTACAACGAAGGATCAGGTGCTCCGAGATGTAGCAGACAGCCATATCACTGCCATAGCTGCCTTGGAAAGCATCACTGACGTTATCGAATACGATATCACTGCCGGATGGTAGTCACCCAACCAGTAATCAGGAGGAATCATGGCACACGAGACAGAAGAAGTAACGCATCTTGATCTGCATGTAGCTGTCTGCGCTGAACGCTATAAGGCACTGGAACAGCGCCTGGATAGAATCGAGCGGATTGTATGGTGGTCATCCAGCATGCTCATGACTGGCATGGGTGGCATGATTCTCAAATTAATGATGATGAAGTGAGAGGTACATTATGACTACGCTACTTGCCAGCCTGATCGGTTTCATCAGTTCTGTCTTTCCTGAAATATTCAAGCTATGGCGTGACAAATCCGATAAACAGCATGAACTTGCTATCCTGCAGCTTCAGATACAGAATGCGCAAGCAGACCGTGATATACGGCGGGAAGAAATCGGCGTTTATGCTGATATTGCCGAATCTCAGGCATTATACAAGACCTACAATACAGGTGTAACGTGGGTTGATGCGCTGAACGGCACAGTGCGCCCTGTTATCACTTATGCCTTTTTCTTTGAGTATGTGCTCATCAAATATATGCAGTACACCATGATTGGTGATCAGGCACCGCTTTTCCAATACCTGGATATTCTCTGGACCCAAGAAGATCAGGCTATTTTTGCTGGCATCATCAGCTTCTATTTTGGTCAGCGGGCCATGAATAAGAGGTTAGCAAAATGAGGCAAATTCCTGAACAAGCTATCCAGCTGATACGGGAATTTGAAGGGTGTGAGTTGCGGGTTTATCTTGATTCTGCTGGCTTGCCGACTATCGGTATCGGGCATCTTATCCGGCCTGGAGAATCACTTACCACCATCACGAAAGAACAAGCCGAAGATTTGCTCCGGCAGGATATGCAACAAGCCACCCGCTCTGTCCTCCGGTTGATTACCCGCCCACTGACTGATAACCAGTATGCGGCATTACTGTCTTTTACGTTCAATACAGGTGGTGGAGCACTGCAAAGCTCTACGCTCCGCATGAAATGCAATCGGCATGAGGATATTGCAGTTCCAGCAGAATTCCTGCGCTGGGATAAGGTAAAAGACCCAAAAACCAAGCTGTATAGGAAATCAGCGGGACTACTGCGGCGGCGAAAAGCAGAGGCTCGACTCTATGCTGCCTGATCCTGCAAGGGTGACCACATCATCATACACATACTTACTAACAAAAATTGTGGATAAGTACTATTTTCGTGGTTTTGCATGCCCTATGGCTACATAAATGGCCTGTTGCACAAGGTTATGTATAAATAGCCGTTCTTCCTCTTGATCTACGCCTCGTATGAAATCATTCAATTTCTCTTCTTCTGCTTTCAGTGAGCTCAGATAAAAAGCCTTGGCATAATTGTAGATATTATCATCAATGAAATGCTCAGAAAAACGTTCAGCGATAATTTCATAATCAGGAAATGGCCAGGTATATTTAAACATTCTACCCTTCCTTATTGCGTATCCGAATAAGCCAGAAACCAAACGCTATCCCGCTAATAGCACTTATCACTAATGCTATTTTGATGCTTGCCAGCCCGAAGTAGCATAATGGCATAAAGGGAAAACTGAGAATTCCCGTGGTTCCTGCAATCAACCCTGCAAGAAACTCTACCCATACTGGCCATTCCTCTGGCTCATGTCCCCTATAGTATTTCATAAGCATTGACGCAGTGATATTAATAATTGATGTGCGCTGTTATATGTCTCTGTTGCTTCATCCAGAAGGCTATCAGGATAATTATTCGGTGTTTCGCCTTCAGAGACCAGGAGTGCATCAGCAACTCTTTTATGTGCAGTCATCAGGGAGACGGATAATTGGTTGATCTCTGTAATCGAATAATGTTCCCGCTTTATGTAGTCACATATATTCACTATTGCAGACTGCAATTTCCCATACTCTATTTCCCATGGCTGCTGCTTGGTCATTTACTGATGCACCTGCGAATTACGGTTATCATTGAGATGCAAAACGCTTCCATGCATCAATAATATGCTGGCATTATGACCGATGCGGATTCGTTCTTTGTCAGTAAGGTATTTGGTGACCATATCTTTATGTGCTGAGAGAATAGTCGGGCAATGTGCCGGAAGGCATTGAAGGAAGATCCTGGCAGTAACCTGGCAATGTCTGGCAACTATCTCGTAAAACTCAGGTTCCATCCATTGCAGCCCTTCTTCTGCCGCGATGAGCAACCGAAAATCCATACCAATAACATCCGCCAGATCATGAACCGATAATTTGCGCATTGTGCGTAATCCTGTGATAGTCTTTCCTGCACAATGAAAAAATTGCCCAACTTCAGGTTCCATCAGATTTTTATTTAAGCTTTTCATGCGCATAGTCGCTGGATAATTATAATGTTCCATATTTAATATTTTAGCATCTTTAGGTTAAAATGAAAGCATAAACGTGCCTATAGGCACGTTTATTTTTACAGCTGCTCCCGTGATAATGACCGCATGAGAGATACTTATGCAGAACAAGTCACAGCTAAACTTATCAAGCTGTTTAAAGAAAAAAGGTTAGAACAGGGATTAAGCCATCAAACCCTCGCTGATATCGCCTGCGTCAACCGTAGCACTATCAGCAGGGTCGAAAGTGGACTTCGAGTTCCCACCATTACCGTCTGCCTGAAAATTTCTAAAGCACTTGGAATAAAACTTTACGCTCTACTTCAAGAACTTGAAGAAAAATAGCTTACGTTTTCTCTGATTTAATTCTCCCTATTTCAAAAAACAGCATATTCTCAATATCATTGATGGCAGCCGCAATTGCTCTGGGCGCTACCAGCCTGTTATTGGAATTAATGGCATCGCTGATGCTATCTTCAATAATGGCAGCAGCTTTGAGCTTTAATAACACCCCATGCAGTACACTGGCCGGAGTAGCAAGAAAAGAGATCAGAGCGTCATGGGTTCTTTTCTGGGCTTCTATATAGAGAACATTATTGGCATTTCCCCTGACCGCTATTTCAATTCTATCCTCTTCTTCAGATGCTTCTCGCCATTCGACAAAACGCTCATGCGTATAGGGATCAAATATGCCTTTGGCATTGGTAATATCAAAACTCATCATCATTTTCTCTACCGACAAAAAGCTTATCCTTATGATTGATAAAAAACCTAACATTAGTTAGAATAGATAATGTTAGGTTCAAAGTCAATGTAAAAGAGTGAAGTTATGTCAAATACCATTATCTCGCCTGAGCAATGCCGTGCTGCTAGAGGATTGTTAAACTGGACGCAAATTGAGCTTGCCGACCAATCAAAGGTGGCTAAGCAAACATTAGCTGATTTTGAACGAGGAGCGCGGAAGCCGTATGAGAGGACTTTGGTCGATATTCAGAAGGCGCTTGAGAATGCTGGTGTTGAGTTTATTTCAGGGAATGGAGTAAGGCTGAAGCCTTAAGTGCTTTATTGAACTATGACGTTGCTGTCTCTCCGCCAAGCGATGTCATTTCAGTAATTTTCTGGAACTGTGTCAACATTTCAGGATGATATTGCGCCAGGTAACGCACTATACGGGCATTTCCAAGCAAGGTAGTGAGATAACCCTTTGAAAGGGTAAGATTCAGCACATCTGTGCCATAGTTTTCTTCAATCAGCCTGTATTCTCCCTGAAGATTGGCCATCTCCGTTTCCATACGCCCCATCTGCTCATCATCCAGCCCTTTTATCTTTTTGGGCTTTTCTGGTTCCACAAGTTGCTTTTTAGGGGTTGCAGCAAGCAAGGCCCGGGCATACGAAATGGAATAGACCCCTGCATCATTCATCAAGGTTGCCACCTCGATCTGGCGAAACCACTGCATCTGCCGGAGGATAGGGAATATGCTGCTGGAAACGATTTTATCCTTCAGCATATCAGCAACTTCATCGCAGATACCTTCCAGAAGATTTCGCTTGCGTACAATACTGCTAATATCCATATCAAGGGCTTTAGCCAGCTTAGATTCTGGAACGCCCCTCTCTATTGCACGTATGATCATACGGTGTTCCTGAATAGGAGAGACTCGGTTGACATGCTTGTTGTAGGTAAAGGCCTCATCATCGAGGGATAGGAGACATATAACTGTTGCTTTTCCAAGTTGCTTAAGTGCCTCAATGCGGAAATGCCCATCCAGCAAAATATAACAGTTCTTTATTTTGCTGTCCTGGATTACGACTGGTGGTTCAATAATACCTATTTCCTGAATAGAAGAAAGAATCTGCTTATATTTAGCACTGGTCTGGAAACCTTTAGCCAAAACTTTCAACGGAATAATCTGTTCAACCCGCAATTCGATCATGCCACTGTCAAAACCTATGGCAATGCCTCCATCTGGTGGAGTAATGGTTGTTTTCTTCGTCATTATCTGTCCTCCATTAGCGATGAAAGCTGTTTAGGCAGGGTAGTAAGCCCTTCCGCCTGCAGGACCGTCATAAAATGATCTTCGGCAAAAAGCTGCCGCAACGCTTCTGTTATAAACAGCATGCGGTTGCTTACTATATCAGCTTTCCGTATGAGCAGACGCTTACGATCCACCTCTTTCTGATAGATTTTCAGTACTTCCTGTGCCGAAATGTTCCCTGTACTTCTCGAGCTTCTTCCAGTACGTGTTTCTCGTGCCAGTGATTTCCCACGCCGTTTTCTTGTCTCCAGCAGTCTTTTAGCCATCAGCAGCTTGGCACCACGCAACTGCTTACTTTCGTATGCCTCCTGCAGTGCAAGCTGTTCATCGCCTGGAGAATCTGCAATCTTTACCGCTACACTGACAGGAATATGCCCAGCCTCAACAGCAACAAGCAACCGTTCTTCACCCCGCGCAAGCAGATTTAGCACAGCATTGGTATACTCTACTGTCAGCCCTGTTTTGTGTGCGATAGTTTTGGTGTCGTATCCTTTTCTTTTCAGAATTTCGATATTATGCAGAAGGTCAAGCGAGCGGTGCTGCCGCCTTGCCAGATTCTCTACCAGGCTCATAACGAGAGCATCTTCCTCGCTGGCATCAATCACAATGGCGGGGATATGCGTTTCTCCACAGGCTATAAATGTTTCCAGCCGCCCCTGACCGCACACCAGATCATAATCCTTTCCTTCCGTATATGTTTTGCATGGTGTCACAGTAATTGGCCGTTTCAAGCCGACTTTCGTGATATTATCCATCATGTCCATGAAAATCTTTTTATTTCGAACACGTGGATTCATGATATTGATGCGGTCAATAACTATGCTCTGGATCGTTGCCTTCATGCAGCCTCCTTGACGGAAATACGTTCTGTCAGCATAAAGAACGGTTGCAGTTCATTAAAACGGTAAGCATCCAGTGCCAGCCCATTCTGCTCAGCCAGCCGAATCTTCGGATTCTCAATATCCAAGGCAGGAAGCAAGTAATAATCAAGCGGCTGTTCATTGTCGGTATCCATCCTGATGGCAACCGTAATATCTGGCTCCAATCCACTGTCCAGATTGACTCTCCAACGATATGAGCCTGCTGGAACCTGAAAGGCACGGCAAATTACGATTGATACCCTGAGTTCTCCATTGATGAAGAGCAGATCAGTCTCTTCATCCTGATATACGCTTGCTCCAAGATCACGGATTTTCTGGATAGCATCTTCCACAATACCAGCATGAATTTTGCGCAGAGACCGGTTAGTTTCGATATAACTGTAATCACGGTCAGGGGTATAGCCAATCAGTTCATACGCCCTGATGAGGCTGCCAAAACGGTGTAAATAAGCACTTCGGGGAGGCATATCATCTGCTTGATCGATAATAATACCAGATAACCATCCGTTACGTTCATGCAGGAGACGCAACTTACTAAGCATTTCCTCATCAGTAAAACGGCGGTTCCTCTCCCTTATAATGCCCTGTGCCGTATAAAACCACTGTGGCTCAACAATTGCCTCAAATGCTCCATCAGCACGCACCCACATATCCGGCGCATTCATAACTCTACGCATTTTGAGCTTATGGGAAGTGCGGTTAAAGACATTATTCCCGATATATTTCTCATTGATCAGAATCTGGTGAATAGTGCTGCGTGACCATGGCCTCTCAAGATCAGTCAGGATGCCTCGTTGATTCAGTTGCTCTGCAATTTCACTTTCGCGCATCCCTTCTTCAATAAACGAACGGTATATCCAGCGGACATTTTCAATTTCTTCTGCCGGTCCTGGCACAAGGATTACACGATCTGTCTGCAGACTTTTATGCTCCCCCTGTTTCAGCTCACCTTTTGGCTCCCCATGCTCATTGATAAGCATGCGGCGCAGCCCATAGCCAGCAGGACCGCCTTGCTTATATCCAAGCTCGATTAGGCGGCACTGTCCTGCAAATACCTTTCCAGAAAGCTCCCGACTATACTCTCCAGCCATTGCCCGTTTCACGCCTTTTACAATGGTCGACACAGGGCTGCCATCATTCTCGAACTGCTCGGCCACATAGATTACCTCAATTCCAGCACGGCGGCAGATATACTCATAATAAGCACTTTCATCTGCATCCTGGAACCGTCCCCATCTGGTGACATCTAGCACCAGAATGGCTGAAAACCTTGTCACGCCGCACTCCACATCACGGATCAACCGCTTTAATGCATCACGACCATCAATTGTCAGGCCACTCTTGCCAGCATCTGCATAGGTTTCAACAATCTCCATATTATGCCTTTCTGCATATTCTTGAATGGCATCACCCTGATTCTCTGTAGAGTATTTCTGGTGATCCGTTGACATGCGGACATACATGGCTGCCTTTTTCTGCTGCGTAGTATTATCTTGGTTATGATTATTGGTTACGAACAAATCTCTCACATTCATTTCCACTACAATTAATTTTTAAATATGAAAACACATACTGATTGCTGAGGTTAATTTTAACAAACAGTCATATAAATGTCCTTTACTCAGAAAGACCAAGTTTTACTCGATGAAATTACCGACCAGATGGTAGCTGCCCTGGTAGCTAATGCGCTTCGCGCAGAGCATGCAGATACCAGTGCCGTTATCAAGCGAATCGGGAAACTTACCGGAGCAAATTTGCATAGCATCCGGAAGTGGTATCAAGGCCATAATGCGCCTAAATCCGCGCATCTACTCATGCTGGCCAAGATATACCCAAACGTGCTGCGGAGAATGCTGGAGATAATCGGCAGATATGATGCATGGGAACTCTGCACTGAAAATGATATACCTGAGAAAATGGAATCTACCTTCTACAAAGCATCGAATGAGGACATTTATAGTATCAAATTTGTTACTATAAATGTAGTAGTGGATGCACGAATAGCTGGTCAGTTTAATCAGAGGCAATTATGGTTTTTAGGCCAATTACAGCGGGGAAGCAAAGTAAGGGCTGAGGATATAGTAATGACATGGCAGATTTCGGTTATAACTGCCAAGCGAGATATTGCAGGTCTGGTGGATGCTGGGATGATTGAGTTTGTGGGAGCGCGGAAGAATGGGTATTATGTGGCTAATTAGTTTGAATGCAACTGTATATGAGTGTTATAAACAAAGTAACCTTTCGCAAGAAGTAAAAACAACATGCATGATTTAACAAAAATAATTAATGGCTTACAGTGGCGTTTTATCGAAGAAAAATTAAATAACGCCGGCATTGCGATGCTACCAAATTTGCTTGATTCAAGCATACGGCACGAACTGATTGGACTATATGAGCAGGAAAAATTATTTCGATCTCGTGTAGTAATGGCGCGGCATAATTTTGGCAAAGGAGAGTATAAATATTTTTCTTATCCGTTGCCAAAAATAGTGGCAGAACTACGATACTGCCTTTATCCAAAGCTTGCAATTCTTGCAAATAAATGGATGAAGCAACTGTGCATCGACCAATTTTATCCGGATAGTTTAGAAGAGTTTACGGAGCGGTGTCACGCAGCAGGACAATTAAAACCCACTCCTTTAATGTTACGTTACCGTAAAGGTGATTATAATTGTTTGCATCAAGACTTATATGGTGAGTGCTTATTTCCCTTGCAAGTAGTGTTTTTATTGAATGAACCTGGTGTAGATTTTGAGGGTGGGGAGCTGGTATTAGTTGAACAGCGCCCTCGCATGCAATCCAGGCCAACAGTAGTACCACTAAGAGCTGGAGATGCAGCAATTTTTGCCGTCAACATCCGGCCACAAGCAGGAACACGTGGTTATTACCGTGTAAATATGAGACATGGTGTAAGCGAAGTTCGCAAAGGTGAGCGTCATACATTGGGCATTATTTTTCATGATGCACTATAGTTTATATTTGCTTCTCCATTTCTACGACTAATTTATAGTCTTGCAATAAACGTAGTTTACAATGCAATCGTTTGTATCTTTTTAAAGCTGGTATGATAATTTAATTCTATAAATAGAAAAATATAGAATGTATTTTATGATACCATTACAAAAAGTTTATAGCCAAGATAAGTCAATATATAACCAAAAAAGACTGTTCGGCAACGTCTTGAGGCACTCTTTCTTGCTAATGTGGGGTTAGTTGTTACTAGGGACCAGATTCTGGCTGCTGCACGAGATCCAAATACAGGTAAAGAACCAGAGAATTGGCATCAGAGATTATCTGAACTGCGAACAGATGCAGGGTATACCATTTTATCATGGCGCGACTGGAAAGAATTGGCTCCACAAGAATATGTACTTGCAACTATTGAAAAACGGACTATTGCTGGAAAGCGCATACGCCCCACAAAAGATTGTTGGTTACATGTAATTAATCGTGCAAATAATGCCTGTGAATGGCGTGAAGATGGGATGCTGTGCGGCTTAGAAAACGGAGCAATTGATCCGATTGGAGGTGGTACGGTCAAGCTCACTCCCGACCATGTCACTCCCCACTCCATAGACCCCAATTCTGACCCAAAGAATGCAGATCAATGGCAGGCATTATGTGGACGCCATCAGGTAATGAAAAAGAATTTTTGGGATACTGCAACTGGAAAAGTGAATCTCATAGCTATTCTGCAGGCTAGTAACCTTGCTCAAAAAAGAGAAGCTTTAACTTTTCTAAAAAATTTTTTCGGAGAAGCTGACTAATTTATTTGAATATTTAACGGTAGATCAAGTAAGTCTGCCTTACCTAGAAGTCTGGCTCCCACTCCTTTGGAGGCAGCTTGTAGCTTCGCCGAACCAACATTGGAACGTAAAACTTGGAAGGCAGCCTCTCTAACGTTGGCAGGTAGGCGAACACGATAAACACAATCGGTTAACACCGCATTTCCATCAACAACCATGGCTATCTTCCGATGAAGGTTACGATCTACTCGAGCCATTAAAATATCTCCAGGTTCAGCGATAATACGTTTTCCTTTTTCTGCCATAGGTATAATTGAATTAAAAGTAATCCTACCTAACTCAAGATTATTATAGTCTGAAGTATGGAAAATTGGAAAATTAGCATTCTTTGCAGTAACTGTGCTAATCGACCCCCTATTTATCTCCGCGCCAAGTTGACGTAAGGTAGTTGTAAAATTATTATCTACTACCTTATTAGCATGATACTCATAGTCTAAGCGCTGTATAGCTTCATCTATTGTAATAAATAAGGGAGCAGATATTCCTGTCGTCGCATTATATTTTAGCAGTTTAACATTCTCTGTCTGCTGAGCGTTCTTAGTAAGAATTAAAATAAAGCAACGGGCTTCTGTATCAGTAAATGCATGCCGTGGGAGTTGTAACACACAATCAATTCTATGCTTCGATAAAAGATAATTACGCAAAGGTTTGTTACGACAACCGGTTAAAATTCCATCTGGAACAATAAGAGCAATTGTTCCTCCTTTTTTCACTAAACGTAGATTCTGAGCAAGAAAAAGGATTTCTGCATTAATATCCTTTTTAGATTGACAAGCATCAGTCATATCTGCGTGTTGGAGAATCAATAAGAAATCGTCATGCCATTCAGGTGTATAGAATGGGGGATTACAGACAGCAAGATCAAAATCCCCATGATGGTTAAGGTATAAAGGTAGATTTATATCTAGAACATTATGAATATGATGGATGTGTTTTTTGGTTCCAGCTTCTGCAATGTTTTTACTAAGACTGAATATGCAATCCTGATCTATATCTACGGTTACGATTTCTGCATCATTCCAACATTTTCCACTGGATGAGGACAGTGAACCTTCACCGGCTCCAAGATCAAGAATTTTACTAGGTACTACTCCATGCAGTTGATCAACCAAAAGCTCTCCAACAGCTTTATGAGTATAGAAACGGTTTAAAGTACCTTGACGAACATTACGAAATTTGGAAATCGGAGTATTGGGAATATTTATAGAGTTCGCATCATACATCATAGGCACCTGTAATTTAAAATTCAATGTAGGCTTAATTAAATTTTTATATCAAGTTAAAATTCAGGATTTATAGAAGATCTTTCACCTATATTGAGATACATAATACTTCAAGCATCAAGATGTAGTATAACATTCATGTGAGTGCTCCGTCAAATGCGTTGTAACCTTTCAGACAGATACTGCAAATACGAAGGCAGCGTAACAAAAAAATTACTGAAAGAATATAAAACTCTTCAAAAGAAGAGTTTTATAGGCAAAAAATCCAATCATTGGAAATAGTACCAAATGTTATTTGTGGGAAAAGTAAATTATTGAATGGCTAATTGCTTAAATTGAGGAAGCGCCGAATTGTGCGATGCTTATATTCTGCCACGCGCTATGGGCACGGACATAATTGACCCGATGTAAACCTGATTATTGGGGTGATTTTACAACCTTTTATGCCGCATTTCTACCACGTTCTGCAGCTATATTCCAATTCTCAATACCAACATTTATTGTAATAGTTCCGTCATGACGCGTAGTATATACTGATCGCCCATTAGGAATCCCAGCACTACGAAAGTTATAAAGTTGTACGGTATTCTGAGTTGCATGCTGAATGCCGCCATCAGAAATTATAGTAATTTGAGGATTGCAATATTCAAATACTTCTGCGCAATAACCATTTGCACGGCCATGATGAGAGGCGACCAGTACATTTACATTTGCTAATTTTTGACAAAAATCCTCTCTCTTAAGTAATTCAAGCCATCCCTTCTCTTCTAAATCTCCGGGGAAAACTATTGAAAACCCATAATATTCAACAAACGTTACAACACTAAGATTATTGGCATCTGTAAAGGTTGGGTAGCTATTAGAAAAATTAGTAGTGATAATCTGGCCTAAATCAGGTTCGCGTGCTGGTGCCATCCCGATTGGTACTGATTTCATCCATTCATGAAATGCTTTAATGCCGGTTCCCATTCCATGTTCTGCTTTCATAGCCGCCAGTCTATCTGCTGTCACGGAATGGTTGCGCGTGATAAAGGCAATATGACAGAAATTCTTCAGGTCGCGAAAATCACTTGCATGATCTTCATCGTAATTACTTAGAACAAACTCCTCTATATCCAGTCCATAAAATTGCGTAGAAGGATACCATGATCTAGTAGTATTATGACCAGCATCAATCATTAGCCGTTTCCCATTAGGAGCAGTAATCAAGGAACATTGTCCATGCTCTACATCAAAAATTTCAATTTTCATTTATTAGTCCCTTTTTCCAAAAGCATAACCACGCAGCACTTCCGCACTAAATTCTGAATAAAATTTCAAAAATCTGATAAGCATTCCAATTCCCATAATAAGGGATAGGATAGCCCAGGTTTTTGCATTACAATCAACCCCATCCATTGCACGAGCAGTCATTAGTATTGTTGAAATTAAACCGGTTAGGGCCATATTACGATGAAAACCATATTGATTCCGGAAATCATCTAAACGGGTTTTATTGGCATCATAGGCGCGGCAAGCATTATGCGCGGGATGGAAAATATTCTCGGGAGAAGACAGTAGCTCTGCTTCTGTTAATCCGGTATCTAATACTGCACGTTCAAGAACTTTCGTGCATATTGCTGTCGGCAAAGGCGTGTAGCCACGCCCCACAATACAACTCATAAGGCGTGTAAATAAATTCGCTTTCTTATTCATCTGCACGGCTATTGGCGCGGTCATTAGTTTCCGTGCTAAAATATGTTCTAGTAAAAGTGAAGATGGTATCGCAATAATTTGGCCAGCAACATACGCTAAAGCAGTTGCAAAAACTACTTGCTGTATTGTCCACTTTATTAGGAAAGTATGCGTACCGCCCGTTAGCCAGTAATCTATAGCAAATAATAAGACGATGCCGCTGGCGAGATAGCCATAGAAATCATAATCTGTGAAGGGAAACCAGGTTTTCAAAGTAACTCCCGATTAAAAAACGGTTATAAAGAGTCAATTATGATTAGATAATTGCGTTTATACGACGTTTCAAGAGGTAGAGGCGAGATTAAAGAAAAAATTATAATCACCAGATGCACGTTTTTATATTGTTATTGCCTAGCAATATTTTTCCTGAAAAGTGCTTGTATCCGTGATTTTACCCTATTTTAAAAACAGAGAGTAGTTAGTTTTAGGTTTCCTTCCCTCCGCCAGTTTACGCTGGCAAACAATTTTCCTCCGCCTTTCATCCCCGACCAATCCCCAGGTTCTGCGCACTTCCGGCGCAAAAGCTGTGAACCTTGGCTTGCCTGAAAAACTCGTTTTTCCCCCCATTTTTGCTCTCTCTTTGGTATTTCTCTCCAAAGCTGTGAACTTCCAAATTTTAGTACCAAGCTGTTAACCTCGAGGGTTTCTGCGGGATACAGAGGGTAGAGAGCTGTGAACCGTTGTGATAAGCAGGCTGCTTAGCGGAGGGGATGTTCACTACCTATTCCTCCGCACCACAAACTTCGCCTTATAAGCCTGCTGCTCCGGCACCCAGATAATTGGGTCACCCTCTATCTGGAAATACGCCTTCAGCTTATCCAGGCAATGCCCAGCGTGATCGGTTCTATGTAGGTGATATTCATGGCAATAAGGGGGAAAGCCTGGTTATTGACCTATCCGGCCCTAAGGCTGGCATGTGGCATGATTTTGCTACCAATGAAGGCGGAGATATTCTCACGTTATGGGCGGCAGCGCATGGCCTGGATACACACCGGGATTTTCCTCTTGTTATCAGCGCTATCC